>JBPCVB010000803.1:0-16105 GCA_051010855.1 Pirellulaceae bacterium
CGGCATGAACGCTGGAGACGTGGCCAGCAAACTGGCCATCGACGCAACCACGCGTTTTTTGCTCAACTCGATGCACTGGCTTTTCGACCCGCGGCAACCCGAAGTCGAGCGTTTTGTCGAGGATCTCAAGGAAGCGGCCCTCTTCACGCATGGCATTGTGCGAAAGGATGCGGAAACAGTCCCTCACCATACGGGCATGGGCACTACGTTGACGCTGGCCTGCATCATTTGGCCGATGTTGTACGTGATGCATGTAGGTGACAGCCGTTGCTATGTCATGCACAAGAATGACCTTGTGCTGCTAACGCGTGACCAGACATTTGCCCAGTACCTGCTGGATTCCGGTGCCTTGTCGAGCGAACAGTTCAAAAGCTCGCCGCTGAAGCACGTATTGATCAGTGCGATTGGTGGTTCGGACCAGCCGACCGCTGCGGTTTATCAACAACCCCTGGACAATGTCGACCGTTTGTTGCTGTGTTCAGACGGAGTCACGGGGCATTGGTCTGACGAGGAATTGAAGGAGTTGTTGCGTTCCAACAAGTCACCGAATGAAATCTGCGACGAGATCGTGCGTGTCGCCAACGAGCGTGGCGGCCATGACAACATCACGGTGATCACGGCCCGGTTTGTGGACTCCGGGGCCTAAACGGCAAGCGGCTGGTTTCTGTGCGTTCGGGCACGGCAATCGCCGATTCGGCACGCTACACGTCGACGGGACCGTGGCAAAACAACCGCATTTGGGGGTCCTGGAGTCACTGGCACTGTTCTTGCTCCAGTTGGAATTTGCGGGAATCGAGGTTTCCGCGAAGCGTCCACGCCCTGTCCGGCCTGCGGCACCTTCGTCGTTGTCCGGGTAATGCAACGGCGAGTTACGACACTGGCAGTGTTTAACCATCGCGGGCGGACAGGGCATTTGGACGAGCTTCCTTCTGTGGCTGATCTGCCAGCCCATCCAACTCTCTATTCCGCAGGGGCTTCAGGAACAATTCCACCGCGACCATAATCCTTTGCATCTCAGAATGAATTGGTTGATTGGTTTAGCGGCAGGATTGGCGATGTCTACACCCGGGTTTTTGGGAATCGATGCAGGCACTCAGGGATTGTCAGCCATCTTTACCAACCGGCAACTGGAGGTGCTGGGCGTTGGCGAAGGCAGCTATGACATGTTGCCCGAATTGCAGGACGGTTGCTACGAACAATCGACGTCTGACTGGGAAGCCGCACTGGTTGACGCGGTGCAAGAACTAAACGCCCGGCTGGCAACCGATAATGTGGAACCCGAAGTATTGGCAGTGGGGATTTCCGGGCAAATGCACGGTGAAGTGCTGTGTGACGATGGGGGTCAGGCTCTGGGCCCGGTCAGGCTCTGGTGCGACGGTCGCAATGAAGCCGAAGGACACGAACTCACGTCACGCTTTGGCGTCAAAATGCCCAAGCGTATCACAGCCGCCCGTTGGCTCTGGACGCTGCGCAACCATCCGAACAAGGCGGCAGAAACCAGGCACATCACCACACCAGCCGGCTGGATCGCGCGACGTTTGACAGGCCAATGGAATCTTGGCATTGGCGATGCCGCCGGCATGTTTCCCATCGATCAGACAACGCTGAATTATGATCAAGCGTTGCTCGAATCCTTTGACAAGCTGGTTGGCGACCCCTCACTGGCTGGACTTGGTTCGTTATTGCCCTCCATTTGCAAAGCTGGAGAGGAGGCCGGGTCACTCGATGCAGAGGGAGCCCGATTGCTGGGTTTGCCGGTTGGAATTCCGGTTGCTGCGGCCGAAGGCGATCAGCCCGCGGCGCTGGCAGGGTCATTAATTGCCGATGCAGGGATGGTTAGTTGCAGTTTCGGCACATCGGTCTGTGCCAACTCGGTTGGCGATCGGGCGTTTTCCGGAGTCAGTGACGCGGTCGACCATTTCTGTGCCGCTGATGGCAAGCCAATCAATATGGTCTGGCTGCGTAATGGCACCACCTTTATGAATGCGGTAGTAAGAATGTTTGGGGGAGTGCTGGGCAACGGCGACGCGGCTTTCGATGCCGTGATGCCGCAACTGGTTGCGTCGGCTCGTGACTGTGGTGGCTTGCAGGCCCTGCCATTTATGGACGACGAACCTGGGCTGGGCATTTCACAAGGCGGCACTGCCATGTTGTTCGGTTTGAACGACGAGAACGCCACACCCGGCAATGCCGCACGAGCAGCCTTGCTATCCACTATGTTCAATCTACGGATGGGTTGCGAGGTGCTGGACCAGCAATCGCATCCACGCACGGAAATCGTGTTATCCGGCGGCCTGACACGGACTCCTGAGTTGGGACAGATCCTCGCTGATGTATTTCGCTGTCCTGTTTCCTTGCTGGACAGTGCTGCTGAAGGAACCGCGTGGGGCGCAGCACTTTTGGCGGCCTACCGACATGCGGTGTTGAAGGGGGAAACGTGCGACTGGTCTGGATTCCTGGCGAGATTGCGATCCGCGCCACAACACCGATTTGAACCCTGCCAGGAAGCGGCCAATCAGACCGACCAGTTATTTGCCCGATACCGCCGGTTAATCCAGACCCAAACGGACCTGGCCACGGCGGTAGACTAAAAAATTCTTTTTAACGGTGTCGCAACACATATTTTGACACTCGTTTGGATTCGGGCGTCACCGCACAGCGAAAACCAGGTTGGCGTTCAAGTTGCAAGCCTCAAGTCAGTTTGCGAATGCAGCTGACAACCAGCTACCTGCCGACGATCGGCGCGCGAACACGCACACCCTAATGGACGTAACAGCGTTCGTGCCGTGAAACCCTGCAGGCGCATTCGCGCGTGCTTTGGCCTAAAGATTGCGGCTGTCTCAACGAATAGGGTGCAAAGGCAAATTCCTCGCAGGGAGATGGAACCGTGTTTAGATCATGTGTGCTGCAACTGATTTTGTTAACGCTTTGTGCTGCGGCTCCTTCACCAACTGCGTTGATCGCACAGGAAAGTAGTTCGGACGATGCCGCAAAGGCCGAAATCGAACAGATGCTGACCCGGTTTCGACAATCGGCGGCGCAGGCCGACAGTAAGGCTTACTTTGATTGCATCGCGCCAGACGCCATTTTGTTTGGTACCGACGAAGCAGAACGCTGGACCGTCGAAACGCATCGGCAGTTCGTGCAACCGTATTTTGATCGGGATATTGGGTGGAGCCGGACGATCAGGGATCGCCGCGTGTATTTGGGAGCGGACCAGCAATTCGGCTGGTTCGAGGAAATCTCCGAACGTGTCGAAGGTGTTCCCATGCGCACGACTGGTGTAGTACGCAAGATCGATGGGCAATGGAAGATTGTGCAGTACAACACTGCCTTTGCCATACCAAACGAGATCGTGGCCGATGTCTCCGAACTGATTCGCGAAACCGAATCGAATACGGACGAGGATGAAACAAGCGATGACGAACCATTGCTCAGCGACGAGCAGCGGCAACAAACCCGCGAGTCATTCGATTACGTTTGGGAAAAAGTACGCGACGCCTACTGGGATGAAAATCTCGGCGGCGTTGACTGGCAATCGGCACGCGATGAATTAAGACCACAGCTGGAACGTGCCCGCACGATGCCCGAAGCCCGCCAGGTCCTTGATGACCTGGTTTCCCGCATGCAAGTCTCCCATTTCTCGATTATCCCGCAACACGCTTACGAAGTGCTGGGAACCGACGGCGAACGCATCGAGCGGCGTGGTGAAACTGGAATGGATGTACGCATCATTGACGGCCAGGTTGTTGTCGTGGCGGTGCGTGCCGACACACCGGCTGCCAAGGCGGGTGTGCAACCCGGCTGGATTGTTACCGGGGTCAACGACATCGATGTCCCGGCGCGGCTGACGGAAGTTCAGCAGGAACTGGAAGGCAACGCTCATGCGCGAACTATTCTGGCCTCTGCTGCCAACGGTCGATTGCGTGGACCTGTGGGGGAGGAAATCACTTTCTCGTTCCTCAACGGCGATGATCAGAGCGAACAACATACGATTGCCCTGGAGACACAGCGTGGCAAGGCTGTTCAGTTCGGACACTTGCCCGAATTCCGGGTCTGGGTCGAGCGCGAGACACTCGACAATGGCATCGGTTATTTTCGCTTCAATGCCTTTATTTATCCGCCCCTGGTTATGGGTGAATTTAACCGCTTCATGGCTGACCACATGGATGCGCCGGGCGTCATTATCGATGTGCGGGCCAACGGCGGTGGGATGGGCGAGATCGGAGTCGGCATGATTGGCTGGCTAATGTCCGGCAAAGAGAAACAATCGCTGGGCAAGGTCGTTTTGCGAAACGACGAATTGAAAATGATCGCGCGGCCCCGCGCAACAACTTATGGCGGCCCCGTCGTGGTTTTGATTGACGAAATGTCCGTCTCGGCCGCCGAATTCTTCGCACAAGGGATCAAGCAGGCCACCGATGGACGCCTGATTGGCACCAGAACCGCGGGTGCCGTGCTCGGCAGCCAGATCGAACGGTTACCCAACGGCGACGGATTCCAGTTTGCCGCCGCCAATTTTTTTGCGGCTGATACCGGCGAGACTCTCGAAGGTATCGGCGTCACGCCGCACGAAACGGTTCCACCAAACCGTGTTGCGCTTTTGGCCGGAGAGGACCCGGCGATCAAAGCTGCCGTGCGCTGGATTTCCAGCCAACCGGACAATTCCCAAATTGAATCCAATGGAGACTAGATATGCGAACCAGTAACAACCCCTTCCACCGTTCATTCATGTTGCTCATGACCTCCATTCTGTTGGGTTGCATGGCCAGTTCATTGGCGATCGCTCAGGAAAAGGTCGCGGAGGTTACCGGTCAGGACCTGCCAACTGGCGTGGCAGTAATGAACAACTACATTGAGGCGTCCGGTGGTCAACAAGCATTTGACGCGATCAAGAATCGCTATTCGGAATCAACGCTGGAATTGGTGGCGCAAGGCATCACGCTGGACATCCAGACGTGGGCCGCGCGACCCAATTCGCTTTATTTCCTGATGGAATCGGATATCGTCGGCAAAGTGGAAAAGGGCTGTGATGGCGAAGTGTTCTGGGAATCCTCGTTAATGTCCGGGCCGGTTGTTCATGATGGTGTGCAGCACATCGTTGGTGTACGGGATTCGACGTTCGAGCGTTTCGCACACTGGTCCGACATCTACGAATCGGCCGAGTGCATTGGGACCGCCGAGGTCGGTGACCACAATTGCCTGGAAGTCGTGCTTACACCAAAACGAATGGAAGAATTCGACGATGAGGATGCCTACCAGCCAATTCACTTGTTTATCGATGATTCCGACTGGCTAATCCGAAAAATGCACTCCGTGATCAAAAGCGAGGCAGGTTCGATTGAAGTCCAGGCATTTGCTGATGACTATCGGGAAGTCGACGGAATCCTGTTCGCGCACCAGCTGAAAATGAACATGCTGGGGCAAACGCGAATCGTGACGACCACAAAACTCGAACACAACATCGACATGCCTGAAGACCGCTTCGCACTACCTGAAGATATCCAAAAGCTGATTGACTAGGTTTCCACATAATAACGGGGTCGCGGTGGCATCGTGTCACGGCAAAGCCGGGAAAAAGCGGGGGACCTTGGGGAAGCACCGGAAAATTTGACGCCCTCCAGTTTGCGGCCCGTCCGGATCCTCGTCTACAATTTGGCGTGGGAAATCGACTATTACCAACAGGGACAGGAGGGTCGTAGTATGGCAATCAGGATTTGTTTGAACGGGTGGCTGGTTGTAGCGTTCTGCCTGATCGGCGGGCTGGCTCCTGCCAATGAACATGAGCATGAACTTCTTCGCGACGTCGATGTTGCTGATACTCTGAAAAACGAACCGGAGTATCAGTGTGATCGGCCGTTGTATGCGGTCGCTGTGTTTGGCGAAAAACCGAACCACTTCGTGTGGATTGTGCTGGACAAGTCTTCCGATGAAGCGAAGACCTACGACAGGGCCTGGGTCGACATCAATGCCAACGGTGACCTGACAGATGTCGATGAGGCGTTCGGATTTGACGAATCGGAGGACGGGTCCATTGAGGTGCCGGAACTCCACTTTGGCGATGAGCATCCGGCGTTTACGGAATTCCGCGTTAGACTGAGCGATGCACGATCGGGAATCGGCATGATCAAGGCTGTGTTTGATGAGGAACTGAAACTGGCTGGCGGCTATCCGGTCAATTCGGACAAGTACATGCAATTCGCGGAGTCGCCGGATCAGGCGCCCGTGGTATGGTTCAAACCCAACACGCCGTTTGAATTTCAGCGGTGGATCGAACGGCCGTTAACTATCGGCAATGATACCGACTTCAAGGTATTCCTGGGCTGGCAGGGGCAAGGGCCTGCTTCATTTTGCTCGACCCTCGGCCATATCTTGCCCGAGGAGGAAATCGTGCTGGCGACTCTTCAATACACTGATACGGGAGGGGCAACTCAATTTGTTGAAGCCGAGTTTCCGGATCGGTGCTGAGGTATGTTGTATCACGGCCCGGTTCGGGTCCCCGAAGATGCAGCTCCTGGCACCGCCACACTGATCGTCCGTTTGCAAAGCGATTCGGTTTACGAATGCCTGCCGACCGAAATTGAGGTTGAATTGGCAACACCCGAAACAGAAAAAGACGACGAATAACGCCACTGCACAAGCCGTCGGTCAATGCTCCGGATCGTGCTCGTGCTCGAAAATTGAACGCCGCTCACCAAGTGTAAGCGCAAGCATATTCAAGGAGAGTCTGGCGATGCCGGCTGCTGGATTACGAGCACCGCTGCGCTGAGCACGAGCACGCAAGGAAGGGGAGGGTTGTGCAGTTGCTGGAGCCGACGGAGTATGCAATCGTGGTAGCAACCGTTGATTAGTTGCATACGTCCTGGTTACCGCTGATGGTTGCGGATTTCGGAATGGACGCCTGACAGCATGCGAATCCATGGCGACACGGCAGCTGACGAGAAATTGGCAGTGGCTGCCTTGGCCGTTGAGCGATCCTCAAACACACCGAATACGACGATATACAACATACGGGTCTTGCCAGGCTTGCAGAAGATTGCAAAGTCTTGCGGATTTTGCTGGGCCGCCACATGTTCTTCAGCCCGTTCCTTGCTGATCGCACTTAGCACCTGAATGGTGTAGTGATTGGCAGGTTGTTGTAGCAGCCATGCGGCATCTTTGGCCACCGAATGGACTGCGCTATTGCCCGATGGTGATTCCAGAAATGACTGAACCATCGGCCGTTGGGGTTGTGATTTGGGCTCGGGAGATGGCAAGGGCTCTGGTGTCGGCGCCTGTTCACGAATGACTGGCGGTTCACCGGTTTCGCAAACTGGTTGAGAACCGATCGAACTGACGCAGTCGGGCAATGAAGCGGGCTTGCCGTAAAAGAAACCCTGTCCCAGCTGGAATCCGAGTTGACGCAGTGTTTCGTGTTCGTCTTTTCCTTCAACGCATTCGGCCAGCGGAGTGATTCCCAGTTCCGCGACCATTTTTACCAACGACGCGACAAAGTGTTGCCGTTTCGACGGGGCCTTGTCGATTCCCTGTATCAGCTTGACGTCGAACTTCAACACGTCAGGAGTGACTTCACTTAATTCAAACAGCCGCGATTGGCCGGCACCGAAATCGTCGAACGCCAGTGCGATATCAAGTTCCTGCAGGGCCGAACGCAAACCGGCAATCTTGGCGGTCTCGTTCAGTACCGATTCGTGAACTTCCAGGGTGATAGGCCTGCGCGGGCAGGTTTCACGAATTTCCTGCAACGACTCAATCAGTCCGTCGCACAGGAGCTCGGCGGGGTGTGTATTAACAAACAGCGTCAAATGTTGGGGCAAACTTGTTTCGGCCAGCTCGATTCCCTGACGACGCAGGACACGACTCAGCTCGGCTTCCATTTCCATACGAGAGGCTGCTTCAAACATCTGTTTCGGGGTTCGCAAACCGAATAGTCGGCTGCGACCAAGCACTTCAAATCCTTCGATTACCTGCGAGTCCTGGTCGATCCGAACGATGGGCTGAAAGAAGGGAACCACGCCGCCGGAAAACAACCGTTCAAACTGCAGTTTTTGCAGGGTTTCAACGGCCTCCTCGTGCGCTTCTCCGGGTGTGCGTACTTCGCCGGAAATGTTGACGGAGTTACTGGCATTGCTGACCTGAAACACTACGGCTGCGAACTGAACGGTATCTCCGTCCCGCAAACACACTTTGGTGATACGCTCGCCGTTAACAAAGGTGCCGTTGGTGCTGCCGAGATCATGCAGCCACAGTTCTCCACCTTCTTCCAGAATCTTGGCGTGAATTCCGGACACACTGCGGCTGGGGAGTGTCAGGTCTGCTTCCGAGCTGCGACCGATGCGAAACGGAGTGGTGATCGCCACGTTGCGAGCGCCACCGGTGTCATCGGAATTTCCGACGAAGAACCATGCGGCCGGGCTGAGTTTCAGAGGAGTGGCTTTTTCCATGACTTTGTCGGCGGTTATAGTCGCAAGTCTCGAAGGGGACTTTTTGATTTTTGGCAAATTTCAGCTGATTGTGTGGCGTGCAATTCCAGTCGACGCCCACGAAAAGATAGCATTCCCTGGGGGAACAAACGGAAAAACAGCAACAAATTCACAGGGTCGTTTCGTAACGATTGTGCGGCCCTGTGTACCGCACCACCGGCAATTACCAGACAACTGTTTCGCGAGCGGCCTGTACCAGCTCATCAATCAGTTCCAGCAGGTACTCGTCATTGAACGGTTTGACCACATAATCAGTGGCCCCGGCCTCGACGGCCATGTGTCGGTGCTTCTCGCTGGCCCGACTGGTGACCATCACAATCGGTGTAACAGCAAATTCCGGCTGCTTGCGAATGCGTTTGATCAGTTCAATACCATTCATGCGAGGCATTTCCATATCGCACAAGAACACGTCGGGAGCACTTTCCAGCTCATCGAGCTTTTCCAGAGCATCCACACCATCCTTGGCAGAGACGACATCCCAGCCGGCTCGTTGCAATAATTTGGTCGTCACGCGGCGTACGCTGATCGAATCATCAATAACCATGGCAGTCGAGACACGCACTGGAGCGGCTGGCAGTTCATCCAGATGGCCGGAAGCCTGAATGGGTGCTCCCTTGCCTACCAAATCAACCGGATCCAGAATCGGTACGATGGAACCATCGCTACGTACGGTGGCTCCGACATATCCCGGCACCTTGCGCAAATGATCGCCGAGCGACTTGACAACAATGTCGTGGCCTCCTTCGATCATATCAACAGTCATGGCGACTTCATCATCGCCGACTGAAATCACCAGCAAGGGCAGGGGAACGTCAAACGATGGCTCGTGACTGGCTGGCACCAGCTGGAGATGACTGGCCAGTTCCTTGATAGGCAGGGTACGCCCCTGCACATTGACCACCGGCTGTTCGTCTTGCATCTCAACTGACTGTGGGTCCAGTTTTTGTATTTGCTTGACGGCCTGCATGGGAATGGTCCATGTACTGCCAGCTGATTGAACAGCCAGCGCTCGCGTAACGCCAACCGAAGTTGGCAACTGAATCGTAAAGGTGGTGCCGCTGCCTTCCTCACTCTCCACGCGAATCGAACCATTCAGGCGAGATACGGCATCGCGGACCACGTCCATGCCCACTCCGCGTCCGGAGACATCGGTCAGCTGGGCAGCGGTACTGAATCCGGGCAGGAAAATGAGACTCAACAATTCTTCCCGAGTAAGCTCATCTTCCTTTTCGATTAGTTCGTTCTTGATGGCCTTTTCACGCACCTTGTCGAGATTGATGCCGCGACCATCGTCGCTGATTCGCAACGTAACTTGCGTCCCTTGATTGATAGCCTCCAGCAGAATGCCAGCCTGTTCCGGCTTACCTGCCTTTTTACGTTCCCTGGGTGACTCGATGCCGTGATCAATGGCGTTGCGAACCACGTGCAACAGCGGATCGGCAATTTCGTCCAGCACGGTCTTGTCCAGTTCAGTCGATTCGCCCACGACCTGCAGCTCAACCGGCCGTTGAAGTTTGCCGGAGACCGAGCGAACGGTTCGTTCCAGCTTGCCGACAATTCCGCTGACAGGCACCATGCGAATATGCATCAGACTGTTTTGGGCTTCGCGATTCAGCTGACCCTGGCGGCGGAACAGGTTGTCAAATTCCGATTTCAGGTTTCTCAGTTCCTCACCGACCACTGCAACGTCTCCGTTGCCCTCTTCCAGTGACTGGGCCAGCAAGTGGAATTCTGTGTATTGGTCGAATTCAAGCGAATCAAGTTTGTGTACCGGCGAGGCCGTCGTCGTATCCGTTGGGGACGCTGCCATCGTTCCAAATCGATTCATTTGACTACAGGCTCCAGCCACGCGATTGATCACACGAATGGAGTCAGCGTTATAGCGCTTTTCAAGTTCACGACTGGCATTCTGTAAACGATCCAAAGCGGTATAGATTTCATCAATGCGTGATTCCAGGTCACCCAGCTTTTGCGTCATGCCCGATCGATTGACGATCATTTCACCGACGACGGCTACCAGGTCATCGAGACGGTGCAGGGGAACACGCAGGAACTGGTTGTTTTTGCGAGCGGGTGCGGCAGCGTGCGGCGTCTTGCAAACAGCGGGAGCCGCGGCAGAAGATTTGGCTGCTGGAGCCGGAGCGGCTGCTTGCGCGGGTGTCGCCTGGACACCTAGTGCATTCAGTTCGTTGGCGTAGGTCGCATAAATTTCAACCATTTGTGGAGCGACAGCTTCCACATCAATCTGGCCGCCCGTCAGATCCTGTATCTGGTCCGTGGTGGCGAGGAATAATTTCAGTTGTTCGGGAGTGGCGCCCAACTTGCGTTCGGCCAGGCAGTCCAGCAAATCTTCCATGCGGTGGGACAACCGTGTCACGGCTTCCAGTCCCACGGCTCCGGCAGCGCCCTTGAGGGTGTGGGCCGAACGACGCACGTCAGCCAGCGCGGCCATGTCGTCGTTTTTTTCGCGGACGCGGTTCAGTCCGTCATAGATGGTGCGCAGGTGATCTTCCGCTTCCTCGCTGAAGATCTCCAGCAATTCCGCAGGCATGCTGCCGCCAGCCTGCAATTGCTGCGAAACTTCCGGCAGTGTGATTGGTTGCTGGGAGGACATGAACGACTCCTGAGTGATTTCCTTGGCGGGTGCTGTCGTCGCGTTGCTGCGGACTACATGTCCTCAAGGTGGATCGTCTGGGAGATCGTCGGAGTCGTTTCCTTGTCCGGATTCAGCGTACGGCATACATCCTCTTGAGGTGCGTCTTCCTCGTCAGGATCTTCCGTCTTTTTGTCCGTAAGGATATCCGAAACGGCTTTCAGCTGATCCACGACGTACTGCTCCGAATCAGCCCCATCCACCGAGGTTTCGGAGACCTTCTCAACGGGAGCTTCGTATTCATGCGACTCAATATCAGCGTCAACATCAGCCTCAATTTCGACAACGTCGTTGTGCGACCCCGGTCCGTCGACTTTGAATCGTGAAACCGAGCCTTTCAGTACGTTGGCCATTTCGGCAAGTTGACCAACTGATTCGGTGGCGTTGCGACTCTTTTCAGCGGAATCCTTGGTGCTGCTGGAAATCTCCGCCATGCTCGCTGCCACTTTTGTGGCGTCGTCAGCCTGAGTCAGTGCCGAAGTGGAAACGCTTTCGATCAGCTCCACCAGCTGGTTGGAAACACTGTCGATCTCGAACAGGGTCTCACCTGCCTGGCTGGCCAGTTGTGATCCGGCAACGACTTCGCGAGTTGATTCTTCCATGTCCGAGATGGCTTCACTGGTTTCGGTCTGAATGCCGCGGATCAGCTTGGCAATCTGGTTACTGGCATCGGCGCTGCTTTCAGCCAGTCGTTCGACTTCTTCAGCAACCACGGCAAAACCTTGTCCGGCATCGCCGGCCATGGCGGCTTGAATGGAAGCATTCAGGGCCAGGATCGAGGTTCGATCGGCAATATCCGAGATCATTTGCACGATCTCGCCGATTTCCTGTGACGATTCGCCCAGTCGCTTGATTCGCTTGGACGTGTTTTGTACCTGGGTGCGAATGCGTTGCATGCCTTCGACCGTGTCGTTTACAGCCTTCAGGCCATTGGAAGCAGTTTGGCGGGCTTCCACGGCAACTTGCACGCTTTCCTCGGTTAGCGTAGCGACGTTTTGGAACGCGTCGGTCATCTCCAGCAAGCGATCGGAAGCATTATTGATTCGCTGTGCCTGGTCATCGCTTTCTTCCGACATCAGGGTAGAGGAAGCGCGAATGTGCGAAGCCGAATCGTTGACCTGCTCGGTTGCCGAGTGAACCTTCTCGACCAGTGAACGCAGTTGGCCAGTCATGTGATTCACCGACTTGGCAATCGACCCGGTTACGTCGTGCCCTACTTCAGCGCTGATGGTCAGGTCACCGGCTGCAATACCCTGCATCTGACTCACCAAACCATCAATCGATGCCTGGATATTCGCCTGTTCGTCACTGGAATGAATCAGATTCAGGGTGTTGTCGCACATGTCGTTTAACAAAGCCGCGGAATCGCCGAGTTCGTCGTCCGTCAATTCGCGAACACGAGCTTCATAGTCACCGGCATTGATTCGTTCGAGTGTGGTGTTGAGCGCCGTGGCCTGGCGAACGATGCCCGACCAGACATTCCATGCAAACAGCAAACCCATCAAATGAGCGATGAGGGCGACAATGCCACCCGTGGACAGCAGCAAATTGCTTCCGGCCACAGCCGACAGGACGGCAAACGGGACAACCGCCCCGACCAGCAGCGTGAACAGCAATTTCCACTGCATGGAGTTTCGCCAGGACTTGCCGGATTTGGATGGGTAGTGAGACATGGTAAACCTCTGGGTTATTAAACAATGCGAGCAGCTGACAGCCGCGTCGCAACATGTTGTTCATTGGGTTAATCCGACGTTGCGGAATTCCTGATTCAATTGGTGTATTCAACCAGTTCGGGACAGCCGAGCAGCTGGTCGGGGTCGATCAGCACGACACTGGTTTCTTCTACTGCAGCCACGCCCGTCGACAAGGTGGCAGTACGGTGATCGAGATTTGGCAGTCCGTCTGCGGAACCTTCCAGTTCGCGAATGCCCAGCAAACGATCAACGAGGATGGCTGTACTGCAATTGTTTTGGTCGCTGCGTACGACAATGATTTTGTTGACGTGACCTTCCGTTTCGGCAGGCAGTTGCAGGAGACGGCCGAGGTCAGTGACCGAGTGAATCTTGCCACGTAAACTGGTTACACCACGCAGCCAGCCAGCTGTGCGGGGCAGGGAAGTGATCTGTCCACAACGCGCGATCTCGGCAACATTTTCCAACGGCAAGCCAAATTGGTGTTCGCCAATGGCGAAAACAACAAAACGCGCACTGCTGCGTGGCGGAGCGCCGGCTGCCTGGTAACAGGCCATGGCAATGGTGCCGGCATAGGCCAGCGAAGAATCTTCCTCAATCATGCTGCCGTATCGTTCCAGCAGCTCTTCCACCGGATCCGGTCCGCTGGCCTGGTCGTCAGCAGTTGATTCGAGTTCTGTCAGATCGAAATCGTCGTCGTCATCGGACAACAGATCGAGTGCGTCATCGCCAAAAGCGGCAAGCGCCTTTTGCAGGTCATCGTCGACGTCATGGCCCGGATTATCGGGTTGGATGTCTGACATCGTTTGCCTCTGAATGGCGGACAGGCCGGACCACTTCAACTAGGAAGCGTAGGTCCATGACTGGTTAAGTTCGGTGACGAACACGACGGTACTTTGATCGATTTCCTGTCCCATCGGCGTGTCAAAACCGAGCAACATGATGCCGTGATACAGGGCAGCAGCCGTGGCACGGATCAGCGATTCACCCAGCTTGGCGTGGGCGTCACGAATCGCCTCGACTTCGTCCGCTTTCCAGAAGGTCCGCAGCAAGGCATTGCCCAGCGGCCGGGTCTTCAGTACTTCGTCGTACGTGTCACTGACGGCCAGAGCCTTGGAGATTTCCTCATCGGCCTGCATTTTTGCGTCGCCGGTCAGGAACTCGTTGGAGAACGCCTTGAGTGGTTCCAGCATCTTGCGGGCGGTCGAGGCAGCTTCGTCCACGTAGTCCGTAGTCTGGAAGTCCTTGGCACGCGCGAATTCGTTTTCGAGTTTGCCGATCAATTCGATGCAGGCAAATCCCAAAGCCTTTTCGTCAATCGAACCGGCGATGTCCGCTTCGGTTCTGGTGAACACGATGCCCTGGGTGGCAACGTTATCGGCCAACATTGGCAAATTGGAGGAACTCATGGCAATCTCTTGTGGCTAACGGGGAAAAGTGAATCGGAATCAGGATTGGGTAACTGCGATGTGCTCGCGTACCTTGGCAACCAGCTCGGCAGCCTCAAATGGCTTGGCAATGAAATCATCGCAACCGCTCATCTTGCCACGCATCTTGTCAAAGACACCGTCTTTGCCAGACAGCATGACCACCGGGACGGAAGCGGTTCGCTCGTGCTTCTTGATGAATTTGCACAGCTTGTATCCACCCAGTCGAGGCATGTTGATGTCCGAAAGGATCAGGTCCGGCAGCTGGTCGGCCAGAATGTTCAGTGCTTCGATTCCGTCAGCGGCCGAAATGACCTTGAATCCCTGCTCTTCCAAAGTCAGGGCGACCAGTTTGCGAATCGTCGGGCTGTCATCGACGGCCAGAATGACGTATTCGCGATCCGGATCGAATGCCGGCATTTCGTCAACGGCTTCTGTTTCGTGTTCAATTTCCTCGCGGACTTCGTCAGCGAGTCCTTCGATGGTTTGTTGCAAATCAGCTTCGACTTCCAGCGAGGCCGCTTCAGTCAATTGCTGCTCATAGGTAACTCGCTCGGCTTCCAGACGCTCGGCTTCCAGACGGTCTTGCTCGAGACGCTCGGTTTCGATTCGCTCTTGTTCCAGTCGCTCGTGTTCCAGGCGTTCGGCTTCCAGACGCTCTTGTTCCAGACGTTCGGCTTCCAGGCGTTCGGATTCCAGTCGTTCCAGTTCAACCTGTCGATCGGCTTCGACTTGTCGTTCGGCCACCGCGTGTAGTCCGCTGATCCAGCTGAGTGCAGCAACGGCGATTGAATTATCAGGTTCAATATTCAAAGCGCGATTGATGGCTGCCTCGGAATCGGCCAGTGAATCGGAGGTCCAGGCCTGAATCAGCCATGCATCGGCGCTGTCGCCGTGATCGAGCAAATATGATTCGATGTTATTGCGGGCCTCGTCGCGATTGTCCGCGATAATGGCTTGAACCGCGTTAGAGAGGAACTGGTTGGGGCTGCTGGAATACATAATGCTGATTCCTGAATTTGGAGGACCCGGCTGCGCTCAAAACAGCGTCCGCCCGGGTAAAAAAACTGGGTTAACGCTGAAACGTAGGATTCACTTGCGCAAGGCGTGTTGAATTTTTGCGAAATGTGGGCAACCGAAATCTCAACCCCGGCTGCATGACCCGACCGCTCGTTACAACCCGGCGTGAAGACCGCCAACAGACCCTTTGCAGGTGCTTTTTCTGCCACAGAAAGAAGTTGCACAGGGTTCAGACCAGAACCAGTTACGCGGGAAATTCACAATCATCCGAATCACCGACGTTCCGATCTTTCAAGTGCAATTCACCTTTGTTGCCATGTGTCCTGCTCTGTGATGTTTGTGCGATTTTGCGGGTTGCGCATTTTGGGCGCCCCCGTGTGTTCGCCTGCCAGAATGCAAATCATTTCGCGAAACTGTTCCCTTGCTTCATACGACGCACCATTGGGCGGGGAAAAGCGGAAAGGCAACGCGTTCCCAATAGCTGCACCAATTTGATGGTTTCTTGTTTGTGCGCGGTTCAACCCACATAATGGACCGCCGGGAACCAGGTGGTTGCCGCACACGGGCTGGAATCCGAGTCCCCGATTCCATGC
This sequence comes from Pirellulaceae bacterium, assembly GCA_051010855.1. Taxonomy (GTDB): domain Bacteria; phylum Planctomycetota; class Planctomycetia; order Pirellulales; family Pirellulaceae; genus CAJQPP01. The sequence goes on from JBPCVB010000803.1 coordinate 15,868, forward strand.
CACACAGGAAGCGATCCGTGAGAAGTGCTGGTGGAGTCGCAGGGGCCTGCGATAAGCAACACGAACAGCTGACGTTGCAGGTCACGTCCTCAATGCCAGACACAATTGGATCGTTCCCGCACCGTTTGCCGCGCCTTGTACATACCCCAAACAGCCTTTGTCGCTGTTAATAGACGAAATCGACAGAACGCAGGAGTGCTGACATGTCGCAGGCGAACCCGCAACTGGAAGAGCTAAT
>JBPCVB010000804.1:0-9369 GCA_051010855.1 Pirellulaceae bacterium
TCTTTCGCGAGAACACTTCGCTGATTCCGAGTCGCGCAGCGTGGAGTGCCGAACGAAAGATCCTGTGTGTAGTGGGCGAACGGCTGGGCGGAATGCCAGGGCGAGCCCTGATCGTGGATCTGCGTACCGGCAACCAGCTAACAGAGCCGCTGGAGTTCAATAATCCGGTAGAAACGGCCGCGTTCGATGCAACTGGGAAGATCCTGGCCATTGCCGACGATAGCGGTTCGGTTCAGCTATTTGATCCTTCCACCGGCGAAAAGCTGGGAATTCCCATGGTGCATCCCGATTCGGTAAGCGAATTACGATTCAGTGCAGACGGACGGCTGCTGTTAACTTGCTGTAGAGACCTTAACGTCCGCCTGTTTGATGTCGCAACCTCCACTGAAGTTACATCACCTTTGGTGCACCAAAACGAGACAGGTACCGCAGAATTCATTGGAACCAGTTATGATGTGTTGACGTCGGGTGATGGCGGTACCATTTGGCACGTGCCTCGCCACCGCTTTTCGGCCGAGCAGGCTGCCGCCTATTCGCGCTACTGGTCCGGTACTACCATGTCGGAGCGCGGCGCGATTATTCCCGTTTCGGCAGAACGGCTTTCCATCGATCAAACGGACGCGGCCGCAGATCCTGTCGGGTTGCCGTCGACCGTCGAATCAGTGAACTAAACAAGGATCACGCGTGAAGTATTTTCGAATTGCCCTGTTCCCATGCCTCGCATTGGCACTGCTCGCAAAAGGATGTGACAGTTCTTCGTCCGCTAAAAATGACAAGGATTCCAATCGACAGGAAACACAGCCTGGTACACCAATCAATCCCGAGTTGCTAAAGCAGTTTCCAGGTTTGCCGACACCAATGCGTCCGGCCGAGCCAGTGCAACTGGGGTATCGCCTGGAGCCTGGTCAGAAATGGCGAATTGTGTTTGACCAAAAACTGTACATGGACTCGATGGGAATGAAGGTCGACGAAAGCGCCGAAGCGGAGATGTCGTTTGAGTGCCTGTCGGCGGACGATGACGGGTTTGAGGTCACCAGCCGGATTTCCAAATTAGTCTCCGGAATTGATACGCCCGGTGGCTCATATCGAATTGATACGGTCGATCCGTCAAAGACCGAAGCAGCCGCAATATTTCAGCCAATGATTGACATCTGGACTGATGTGTTGAATGCCGAGGCAACGTTCCGCGTAACCACCGCTGGCACACTGCCCGACGTTCAGGTGCCTCAGACGATTCTGGATGCATTCGAAGATCATCAGGAGGCGGCAGAGCGTTTTGCCGTGACGCCTGAATCTCTGTTCGTCAATTTTGTCGTCGGATTCTTTGAAGTCCCCGCCACACCGCTGGAAGTCGGTGACAAATGGCAACCGGAGGTTCCGATACCTCCCCAGGGCGCGGGAAGTGTCGATGCGACGGCAACGTTTCTGGGCGTGGCCGAATTCGAAGGGCGACGCGTAGCAGTGATTGAACTGGTGTCCTCATTTGGCAAACCCGAATCCAACGAGATGTTTACGAAGTTTGAAATGCGGGGAGACGCCATCGCGCTGTTTGACATCGACGGTGGCTATTTGTGGAAAGAGTACATTTCCCGCTCGGGCGATTTCGAGCTGGAGATCAACGAGTCCAGTATGGAGCAGTCGTTGACTGGTGAAGTGCTGATCTCCCGCGTGGAAGAATAACTTTGTTAACGCACGCAGCTGGCCAGACCTAACCGCGCACACTGTTTGACTGCCCCGGTTCGACCTGGGCCAGCTTGTTGGCAATGCGTCCGGCGGTATTTAGTCTGATCAAGCCGATTCCGGCCCGAAATACGATCACCGAAGGCAGCGAAAGCGCCATGGCCTCAAAGACCTGACGATTGAGTGCCAGGATCAGGACGGTACCCACCAGGGCCAGTCCAAGCAGGGTCAGCCCCCAGCCAAATATTTCGCGAATTCCACTCCACATTGTTTTCTCACTTCCTCACTTGTTCAGGTGACCTGGTTCTCAAGGTCTCTGGATCGTTTACGGATTTTTTTGGCGCGTCGTCGCTCGATGGGAGCAAGTTCCCAACGCAATTCACGGCAGAAAGCCGACCTCGTGTACACGGATGCCTGAGCCGTTGACTGACGCCATCGAGATACCAGCGACAGAACGCCGTCGACAACCAGCCAGATCAAACCCAGCAACCACAAAACCGAGATCGCCCGCATTCCGGAGGGCCTGATCCGAATCCGTTCGTCGCTGGCAAGGTCCCACGGAATCAGCCACAACACCACGGTTGCTGACATTAACGCCAGGGGAAGCCATAGCCATCCCGACACCAGCGGCCGCAATTTCAGTTCGATATTTCTGGCAGTATTGACTTCACCCGAATCCGCCAGGCGTTCCTGTTTGTCCTGATGTCGGTACATATTGGCTACATCGATAAATCGGATACCAAAAGTCACAAACAGAATCGTGATGAGGGCATACCAGACATCGTCGAGGATCAACATTGGAAAACTGTGAACGCGATTGTGATTGGTCAATGGAAAAAACATGGCGGCGGCCACGCCCATGTAGATAACAGCCCTTTGCCGCAGCAACAGACCGGCCGACACCAATCCAAATATGATCGGTTGCAGGGCCGGGGAGAATTCCAGTTGCTGCACGAACAACCATGTGAAAAACACGGCGATGATCGCCAGCAACAGCGGCAAAACCTTGCCGGCGTCAAGTTGTATTCCCCAGTCGGTTAGTTTCTTGTTCATGCCGTTTATTGGTAATTAACAAGCGAACGGGCCGACCCGCTACGGACCTTGCCGGAGCGAATCAGCTCAATCTCCATGGCCACGCGTTCCATAAGCTGCGGATCGTCGAGTGATGCGGTGCGTACACCCAAAGTGGCCAGGCGACTGGCGGCTTCGCGAGCCACGAACTCATCGTGTTTTTCGATGGCCTCACCGAGAATTTGTCTGGCCAGGGGATCACGAATTTCCTGCGTCACCCCCGGTCGTCCCGTGTCCACAAAGATCAGGCGGTGACCGGCTGCCCGGCACACCCGCAAGACTTCCTCCAATCGATTTACCCCTGTTTCGCGAACCGGCAATCGGCCAATTACGATAAACAGCTCATTGTCCCTGGCACGACTACGGGCCTCCATCAGTCGCAAACATAGTTGTTCGAGAGTCCCGGTTTCCACTGATTCGCGGTATTCATTATCGATAGCGTGGACTGGCACGGAACTGACGGGATAAATCCTGGCGTACTCCATGCAGGCATTACGCATGGCATCCGCGTCGTGGATCAGGCGGTACTCGAAGCCAGCTGGTTTGCCCAGCAAGGTTGTCAGCACCGGTGCCATGCGACTGCGAATCTTGAAGTACCGGCTGCGAAACGGCGACCACAATCGCCGGTTCAGCGAAATAAAGCTGTATCGTTTGTCATACAGTTCGGGGAACCGATAAAAACTTTCGAAAAAAATCACATGACCCAATTCGTGATCGTCAAGCGATTCGAGTCGGGGACCGGGATCAGCGGAGACCAGCAAGTGATGCAGGATGCGAGCAAGTTGTCGTTCGCCGGTTGCATGAGGAATTCGCGTTGAGCCGGATTCGCTGGCCAACACCGTCGCTACCGGGTCGCGATCGGACAACAAAAGACGCGCGGTAGAGGCAACGGCGGTCACAACGCGATCGATATTTGCTGTTCCGGGTCGGCCGATGAACTGGGTCGCTCCCATGTCGGCAAAAACCGTCGCACGAATCGGCACTTCCTTTTCGAATTCGCGACTCATCAACTTGCCCAATCGGGCCGTAGGCTTCCAGGCTATGGAGCGCGGAGGATCGCCCGGCTGGTAATCACGAATGCCGAGTAATTCCGCACTGATCCCCGCGCTGCGATGTCGGTGATGGCCGAGAATAATTTGCAGGTTGTTCTGCTTGAGTACAGAAACTGTGGTCTGTGGTCGAATAAGGAACGGCAAAACTGTCAGCTGTTGCCGCAGAACCTCGAAACTTCGCCCACGAAACATGCCGTTGGTGTCTTCCAGGCCAAGCTCGATTCCGGAAAGGTGCATGCGACCGCACACAAGAGGCTTGAATCGGTACGCCATGCGAAATCGTGCGGCAAATCCCGAATCAAAGATCACCGTTGGAGTGCCGTCGACAATCTGGCACGCATCGGGAAGGGTATCGGTGATCATCAAACGAAAGCCCCGGACGCGACGATCGATTTCACCTGTCAATTCGACGCTGTACTCCTGGTCGGCAACCAGTGTCATCGCATCAAGGGATTCGCCGTCGATAGTGCGTGACAAATCGAGCAATAATTCGGTCGACAGGCTCATGGCGCGCTGCATTCCCAGCCATTGCCAGCCCAACCAGAACAACAGCGTCAGTGCGACAAACGCCACACCTTCGTGGGGACGAAGCAGCCCGGCACACAAAGCGGTGCCGGCGATTGTCAAAAGAATGCTGCTGCGTGTCGTAAGCATGGCCGCCACCCGTTTTCTCAGGGTTCGAGGACCGGCACGCTGCGGACAATTTCGTCAACCACTTCTGTAATGTTGCGACCCGACAATTCCGCTTCGGGACGCATGATCACGCGATGCTCGAGCACCGGATGCGCGATCGCCTGGACATCCTCGTGCGTGCAAAACGCCTTGCCATTCAGCAATGCTCTGGAGCGGGCCGCTCGCAACAGGAAAATTCCTGCACGCGGGCTGGCTCCCAGCAGCACGTCGCGATGGGCCCGCGTGGCGCGAATCAGATCGACGATGTACTCTTTCAGTTCGCGTGACCCGTGAACCGTATCAACGAAACCCTGCAATCGCAGGATCTTGGACGGGTCGCAAATTTTCTGCGGCGGCGCGTCGCGCGTTTCCTGCAACTCCAGCAAATCGATTTCGCCACCGCGATCCGGATACCCCACCCGAACCCGGAACATGAAACGATCCAGTTGGGCTTCCGGCAAGCGGTACACGCCTTCCTGCTCGACCGGATTCTGGGTGGCCAGCACTATAAAAGGCTCGGGCAGGTCGAGCGTGTCACCTTCAATAGTTACTTGCCGTTCCTGCATGGCTTCCAGCAACGCGGACTGCGTTCTGGCCGGTGCACGGTTCAATTCGTCCGCCAGCAGCAACTGGCAAAAGATCGGACCTGTCTGCAACACGAACTCGGTGCGCGACTGGTCATAAACCTTGGTACCTGTCACGTCCGAAGGCAACAGGTCGGGGGTGAACTGAATACGGCGATAATCCATGCCCAGCACCACCGCCAAACTGCGACACAGTGTGGTCTTGGCGGTACCCGGAACGCCCTCCAGCAGGACGTGGCCTCCGGCGACCGTCGCGATCACCACCTGCTGGATCACCGATTTCATGTCAATCAGTGAACGGCCAAGTGTTGCCGCGATTGCATCACCGACGCGACCAGCGTCCCGGGCAACTTCCTGTATTTGAATCGGTTCGTTCACTCAGGCCTCAGACGGGTGGCGAGGATTCGGCTGGAGAGGGATTCGCAGGCGCCGATGCAATATTGGCATCGTAAACCAGTAACTGGTTCTCGTGCAAATGATTCCACTTCTCGATCGACGATTGCAGCCCGCGCAGACGCTGGGTTGTCCACCAGCTGGAGCTGTAACCGCCCAGTCGGCGACCGGTTTTCTTCAAATCACGCACTATTGACGAACGATCACCAACGGATGAATCAACCGTTATCCCGTTCGGAAAATTGCTCACGTCGCGACGAGCGCCTTCGGTAACGTCAAAGTAAAACTTCTGGACCAGCTGCAACGCGGCCAGTTTGCGATCATCGGCATAGCGGCTTTTACCCGTGGCATTCTTCAATCGATCCTGTCGAGCATGAGGATCGGACGGTTCCTGTAACATGCTTTCGCTGCCGGCATAACGCAAAAACAGAATCAGCCCAAGTGCGGCGGTAGCCAGAAAAAGCACGGTTCGCATGACAATGCGTTCATCAAGTTCTTCGATCACCACGGACAGGAATTCGTTGACCAGATTCTCGTCTTCCACCACTGTGGCCATCGTATTGCCAAATTCCAGCAACTTGTCCGCTGGCAGGTTTTTCAGTGCATTAAGCACTTCATCGCGCGTGGGCGCCGGCAACTGCACATCGACACCACGCGGATCGGCCGGTGTCGCTACATTACCGTCAACGACCATCAGCAGGTTCTTGCGGCCGCCTTCGGACAGCCAGGCCATGGCCTGCATGGCGAATCGGGCGTTGTCGCCGTGAATCAGCATTTGATTGGCAAACACCGATTGGTCCGCGCAGGCCAGCAATCGGCTGTCAAGACGCCCTTCACGCGCGAGCAGGAAGTAGAAGAGGTTTTGAGTTCTTTGTAATGCAGGAAACTGGGCGAGAGGCCGGAAGCGTGTTGACGAAGTGCGCATTCCACCCGGGCGGTTCGTGATGATCTGCTCCACTCCCTGCATGACCGGATGGTTGGGACGACGTGGTTTGACGACCGGGCATTCCCTGTAGCGACTCTGGTAAGAATCATCGCGGTGGACCGCCCGCCATGGACCCGCCAAAAACTGGATCGCGCCACCCTGCAACTGTCCGCGGCGGTCCGACGCCACCAATACGGCGCCACCCTGCTCCAGCCATCTGTCGATATTGACAGGCATCATGTCCCTGTCCAGATCGCCAAGGACTACAAGTACGCTGTCGCTCGGGTCTTCCCGGCTCCATTGACGCGCGTCGGTCTGTAATTCCATGCCCAGCGAGCGGCAAATCAACGCCAACCCGTTGTAACCACGACGCCAACTCTGTTCGTCGATGGTATCCTGGCTGTGCAATGGACTGGTCGGCAAGATGCCAAGGCATAACAGACTAATCAACGGTAGCCAAAATCGTTTTGACGCGAAGCGATTCATGCTTCCTCATCGTCCCCGGCAGCCGCGGCGGACACCGGCTTGCGACGACTAATCTGTTTGAGAATGTCACGGCACCGCTCCAGCTGGCTGGCGGAAACCGCGGCCGCACCCGCACGAGAATAGCGAGCAGACTCATAGCAATCCACCAGTTCACCTATGGACTGGCTCATTAGCGGCTGGTCAGTACACAGTGCCACTTCAGCATGTCGAGCATGCCACCATTGCGAGGCCGCTCCGAATGTCGCCAACAGGTATCCATCGACCGCTCTCACCAAGTCGTCAGACGTACCGACTTTGGGGACGCGGAATCGTCGTCGCGGGTATTCGACGCCTTCCTCGTAACTGGCCTCGCCCAACACACGTCTGGCTACCCAGAACAGCAATCCGGCGAGGACCAGCGCCATGCCGCCCAACAGCCACCAGCTGACCTGTGCCACTTCAGGTATCGCGTTGCTGGCCGAGGGTGATCGCAATGCCGACCACAATCCCTCGGATCCCGAACTCATTCGGCTACGAACTCGTGACGAAAGTCCCCCGCCGCTGGATTCGTGGTTTTCAAACGTCGACTGCAGATTGGAAATCATCCCGTCAAACAACGAGTCCATGGATTCGGCCAAACCGGATCCGAAACTGGATTCGTTGAGGCGGCTGTTTTCAGCCGCTCGCAGCAACAAGCGATCGAACCGCACTCCAATCCACTCGCCGGTATCAGGGGCGTTGATCGTGTTGTCACCGCTTTCACCCGGTTCGAACAACCGCGAATCGACGTCGGGATTCGGGTTGGTATTTCGGTCCAGCTCCTGCCATCGTTCCAGGTACTGGCGGCCCAGCTCCTCGGCATTCTCGCGACTGACCGGCGGCCCGTTGCGTCCGGGTAACTCGGGTGAAGTGCCGGGATCAAGTTCACTCGGTCGAAAGTCAGGCAGCCTCCACGGAGTCGTCGAGTCGGTTGGTGGCGGGACGTCCGGGCGAAAAGGCTGGCGACTTTCCGGCAACGAGTCCATCAGGTTGCGAAGCGATTCCGGCAAATCGCCTTCGGACATCATCTCGCGCAGGTATTCCTCAAAGGCTTCCGGGACTGCGGGTTGTTCGCCACGGTTGATGCGATCCAGATAACTCCGCACGCTATCCATCAAGGCACGTTGTTGTTCCGGCGAGAGATCCGAAAAAAAATCATCTCCCGATTGCCGAATCTGTTCCAGCAAAGAACTGTTGGCCTGTTGCTGCTGCAGATGATTCAGGATCTGCAGCGATTTCAGGAGGTCATCAGGAGTTGGTACGTCCCGCGAAGAGAAGTCGAGGAATTCGGGATCGTCATAGTACCGCTGGGCTGAACATTCGGCCGTGAAAACGCACGACAGCAGCAACGGAATCAGCAGGACGGCTGCAGCGACCAACCGCGCAGGCTGCTTTCGGGAATTCCGGCCGATAGTGGTGTTTGTAGTCTGCAAATCCACGTTTCTGTACCTGTTCCGCTGTTCCGCTGTTCCGCACCGGCGGCCTGATTTTACGCTGGATGGGCAGGCCGGGGCAACAAGCTTGTGACGCCCGCCAGGACACATGGTTCCCGCTACCTATACGGATCAGGCACAAAAAAAGCCCGGCCAAATCTGGCCGGGCACTGATTTGTTGCGAAACGTGGTTAGTCCCACCACCACTGGCCGTCAGCCAGGGAATCCAGCGAGACTGAATTGCGGGCCTGGTCAACCTGACCTTGCTCGTCGACTTGCATGTTGTCAACGGTCAGTGCCTGACGCGGCTGAATGCTGACACCACCGCCAATCGGCGTGGCAAACTGGTTACCTTTCCAGATGCCGTTGATGGCAGGTTCGACGTGCGTGGGAGTTTGCCATGTTTCCACCGACAATTGCGATTCGTCCTGTAGCAGCGGCATATCCCAGCCGGCTTGTCCGTAGTAGTCCATTTCCTTGATGAACGCCGCCACGATGGTCATGTCCATCAGGTTTCGCAATTCGGCAAACACAGGAGAACGCTCAGACAGCTGGCCATACTTTTCGGTAAATGTACGGGTAAAGTTACGGCTGGCCCGATCGACGGCACCGCCACTGGAGCGTGTTCCATCGGCAGCGACTCGTTCGTCGGCACCAATCAACTTGACGCCGTCACCAATCAGCTGCATCGCTGTTTCGTCCGCATTGATGCTGATCCGCTGGTAATCGGGAGTGAAGTACCAGCGCTGAAGCGCGTTACGCGAAACCTGACGAAGTTTGACTTTCTCGGCCCAGCTGGGAATGTTCACCGGCGGCTCTTCCAGACCGATGCCAATCATCTTCATGCGATAGTCGGCTTCGACCAGTACGCGACCGAAGTGTGAATTAGCCGGGACGCCTTGAATCGTGACAACCTGTTTGCCGAGTGATTCACGCAGCGTGTCCATGATCGCGTTTTCATTACCGGCAATGATGAGCTGGTTGGATCGAGCCTGTGAATACATCTCGGTGACCGCTGCCTGGAAATTAGCAAGGCCTTCCTGAGTCGGATCGAT
>JBPCVB010000805.1:0-5773 GCA_051010855.1 Pirellulaceae bacterium
CGTGATGGCCAGCGCAAGTGGATCGGGTACCGGCGGCTTGCAAACGTCGACGCTGGCTCTGGCCCTGGCACGTGCTGCCCTGGACTTCCTGCATCAGGAAGCTGCCAAACGTGATGATCTCGTTGAAAAGTCTGAATCGCTACAGGAACAATGGAATGACACCTGCGACGATTTGTTGCAACTGGCAGCCGGTGAGGAAGTTTGTTCCCAGGAACAACTGCGAACGGCCGCCAACAGCCTGGTGTTACGTTCGACGCAGGCAGCGCTCGTGGCAGCCAAAGGAGCGGGATTTGTGGAAGGTCATCCGGTAGGCCGTTGGTGTCGCGAAGCCCTGTTCTTTCTGGTTTGGAGTTGCCCGCAAGGAGTTCGTGACGCTAACTTGTGCGAACTGGCCGGTATCGAATCCTGATCCAGGTTACAAAAAATTGTTGCGCAGGTCGCATGACTGAGAAATCCCATATCGTCTGGCATGAACATTCGGTCCAGCGAGCGCGTGGTTGCGTGCTGTGGTTTACGGGTCTCAGTGGCAGCGGGAAAAGTACCGTGGCCAATTGTGTGGACCAGCGACTGCACGACCTGGGCTTGCCCGGATTTGTGCTCGATGGTGACAACATCAGGCATGGGCTAAATGCCAGTCCGGAGATTCTGGCGGATGAGTTTGGTGAGACATATGGGAAAAGATTTGGACTGGGTTTTTCGGCGGAAGACCGTCAGGAGAATATTCGCCGCATAGGTGCAGTCGCAGAAATCTTCTGTTCGGCGGGCCTGCTGACCATCACTGCTTTTGTCAGCCCCTATCGCGCAGATCGAGATCGAGTACGCCAGTATGTCGAGTCACGGGGGAATGCGGGTGACTTTGTCGAGATCTTTGTCGACACTCCCCTGGAAGTTTGCGAGGCCCGCGACCCGAAGGGACTATACAAAAAGGCCCGTGCCGGCGAGATCAAGGGCTTCACGGGTATCGATGATCCATACGAAGAACCCGTCAATCCGGAACTCGTGCTGGATGGCACCGAACCGGTTGAGCTGCTGGCCGATCAGGTGCTGGCCTTTTTGCGGGCAATCGGCAAAGTTCCGGCGGAATAGTCCGGAGCTGTGACCAGAAGTACTTGTTTTAGCGACCCTGCCATGCCGGCTGCACCGCGTACTGGCTGGAGCGACGTTCGCCGGCAGTAAAGACGGCCCAGACCGGCAGATGATCCGAGACACGTTGTGCCTGATCCCGCGTTAGTCCAAATGTCCGTTCAATGTCCATGACACCGGCCTTGCCCGTGAACTCATGAGTAAACTGCCGATCAAACAACACGTTGTCATAGGACGCATTTTGTGCTGTGTTGGTAAACACACCATCGGGTAACGCGGCCGCCAACGTCTGGATTTGCCACAGTTGCCCATACTTGCGAGGCGGCTCGTTGAAGTCGCCGAGCATGATGATGTCGTCTTCGTCATTCATGTAGGACTTCAACCAGACGTAGACTTCGTACAGCGTTGTCAGCTCGCTACGTGATTGTGAGGGCACCGTGTGTACATTGGCGAGCGCAAACGTGAATGCCTGGGAAGGATCCGCCGTGCGTGTGCGAAATCGGCAGACCATCGGTTCTCGCTGCAGCAGGTTGTAAGGATCCGGCACAACGAACCCCTGATCCATCAACTCGATGCGGCTGGTGTCAAAGACGTATGCGTACTGTTCGGTATAACGTTCAGTTCCCAACAACGCACTGATTACGTAGCTGTACTGTGACCCGTCCGCATTGATCATGTTTACGAATTGCTCGAGGATTGTCTGGTCATGCCGTGACTGAATCTCCTGAATGGCAAGGCAGTCAAACTGTCTGGCGATCTTTACCAGCACCGGCATGACTTCCTTGTCAGCGATTTTTTTCACGCCAAACTTCTCGATATTCATCGTGCCAATGACTACTTCGCCGGGATTGCGATCGAGAATGCGCTGACTGGTTTGTGTCGTCGTGCCCGGGGCCGGACCGAGAATGCCAGACTCCCGCCCCTTTTCCACCAGGTCATTGGCAGCTTCGCGTGTCTTCTCGGCGACCTGGCTAAACTCATTGCAGGCAGGAATACCGATGATAAGCAAACTGACCGCACACAGAATCCATCCATAGATAGAGCGATGCATCAACGCCTCCCTGCGCTGAGTTGATTTTGACAAGCCGGCGAAGCATAGATTGTTGTGAGGAGACGGCCTAGACGAGTTTGATCAGCTGGCCCTCATCACCTATGGTGGAAACAGAGAGACGGAGAAGCTGAACATGAAACCTGGGTTGTCGATTGCGATTTCGATCGTGTGTGTGCTGCTAGCGTACTTGCCGGCAGCGGCGCAGGATCAACGCGGCGAAATCGAAAGACTGATTGCCGAGCTCGCGGACGATTCCTTCGCGGCCCGGCAAACGGCCATGGAAAAGATCTGGCAATCCAGTGAGTTGTCGATCGAAAAGCTGCGGGAATATGCCAGGACGGCTGATCCCGATGCGGCGGTCCGCTTGCAGCGAATTATCGAACACATGGAATTGGGAATCACGCCTGATACCGATCCGGAAGTCGCACGGCTGGTATTCGAATTTCATCGCGCGGACGAGGATCAGAAGTTCGCCATCATGTACGAGTTGCGTGACAAGGGTCATGCCCGTCTTGTGATGGATTTGCTGAACAACCTCAAGGATTTTTCGCTGCGCAGTTACCTTGCCAACAATGCATGGGAGCGCGGCGAAAACCTGGCGCAGTCCCTGATCGGACAAAAGCAAAGTCTCGACGCAGCCACGTTGCGCGAGCTCGATCAATTGATGGATCACCCCCTGATGTGGGAAACTCACATCGAGGACTGCATCGTGTATTGGCAGCTGCGTGGCCAGTCAGTCGAAAAGATTGGTTCTTTGGAGAAGCTGCGGGCGGACAAAACGGCGTCGGACACCGAGTTGGCACGTCTGGCCTGGTTCTACCGAATGGGCGGCCAGCCACAGCAGGCCATTGCAGTCGCCAGGGAGTTGTCCCGGCCTGATCCGGCTTTGATCCAGCGGCTGTTAATCGAAAGTGGCACCTGGTCTGAACTGGCTGGCAGTTACCATTGGCACATTGAAAACGAAGAAAGCCATTTGGCGACACTATGCAAAACTGCCATGTTTCGTCATTGGTCAGGGGACCAGCCCGGCTTTGCTGCCGAAGTCGAAAAGTTGGGACAACAGGCTACGCTCAAGGCCGCCAACGCCACGGCCATCCTCGGTCTGGCGACCCTCGATGAAAGGCTGATTACGGCCCGCCTTGATGAAATGAGTCCGGGATTCGCCTTTCGAATTCTTGTTTATCTCCAGAAGTACGATCGGGCTTTCCGGCTGCTGGATGCACCGCAGGAACCCGCACAGCGCAAGCTGTGGTATGAGCGACAAGTCAATCGGCTGAAGCAGCACATCAGGAATTACCAAAGCCGGGACGCGACCGAAGAGCTCGTTCACGCCATGGACCTGTTCGGCTTTTTGCGTCATTACGCTCGACACGTCGGTTTGCTCGAGGATACCGGGCAGGCAATCGAGTTGTTCGAATTACTGGCCGAGGGTGTTCGCTACAACGGCGCATGGTTTCGCAACTGGAACGTTGAGTTATTTGAAGAGCTGGCCAGTCTGCACATCGGCGATGACATCTGGCATTTTTTCGACGTATTGGAAATGGGTGCCGATTTCAATCAGGCAGCCAACGCCCTGTTCCCTGGCGGCGCGAGTGAAGCCATTGTCTGGTACCAGATGCTGAATGACGAAATCGAGGATCCACTGGACCGGGCACAATTGATCGCCGTGTTACTGCAAAGTCCCTGGGCCGAGACGGGCGAGACGTGCGATTTGGAAATGCTGGTATCACTGGCCCGCGAACACATTGCCCGTTACTCGCCCCGCTACCAGATGAACTACCTGTATCACGTAGGTCGAACATGTCAGGTGCTGGGACGCGAAGACCTTGCCAGAGACCTGTGGTTGCAAGCGGGATTTGACGGGGAGTCACGCGGCTTTCGCAAACTGGCTTACCTGGCCGTTCAGGCAGGTGACTGGGCCACAGCTCGTTCGTGGTTCCAGCAATCGCTGGACGCCCGACACAACGAGACAGATTTGTTCCTGGTTGGCGTATGCGACCGCCAATTGGGTCACGTGGAAGCTGCAGACAGGAAACAACTAACCGCCCGACTTGGTCAGCTGCACTCTTTTGACCTCTACCGCATCAGTTCTGAACTGGAGCAATTGGGTGTTGAACGCGAAGCTCGCGAGTTGATGAGACTGTACGTACGCGGTCGCAGCGAACACAACACCGACCTGTATTACGATTTTCAGCATCTCGCGAACCTGCTGAAAGAGAGCAATCCGACCGATGCCGCCATTGCCTGGGCTGCAGCGTTGCATTTTTATCTGACGTATCTGGACGAATCACCGGACAGCGGAATTCGCTACCACTATCTGGCGTCGCAACGCCAAATGACACTGGCCAGGCAGTCATTGCGTAACGGGAACCACCCTGCCGCCTTGCGGGATCTGCAGCGGTGCGCCAATGTCGCCAATGCATCGTCGGCGCTGGCTGAGGAGTTCGTACCGTTGCTTGAACAGTATGGCCTCGGTCACCAGGCGGATCAGTTGTTTGATGCGATCGCTGAACGCTACCGCCAGGTGCTCAACCGATATCCCAACAGTGCCTTGCACCATAACAATCTGGCCTGGGCTTGTGCCCGGTGTCAGCGGCGACTGGGTGAGGCCCGTCAGCATGCTGAACGCGCCGTTGAATTGCAGCCTCTCAATACGAGCTATCTGGACACGCTTGCCGAAATCGCGTTCCTGCAGGGAGAGAAAGAATATGCAGTACAGCTGATTCGGAAATGTGTGACGCTGAATCCGTTCAAGGATCATTACCGCCAACAGCTACAACGATTTACTTCGGCAGCGGATGAATCCGCAAGCCAGGATGATCGCTAGTCCTCGACGACACTGCGATACCGACGCCGGCGCCGACGACGTGACTGATGACGCCACAACGACGTTTCGCCCTCTTCGAACCAATAGCCACCCAACACCTTGTAAAAGATCAGGATCACAAGCGCACCTCCGGTGCCTACAAAAAATCCCTTGATGCTGACCGGCTGGACCGTCTCGCCCTGGTAAAAATACTGCAGAATGGCACAACCTATCAGTGTGCCAACAATGCCCATCAACAACGTCGCCACCGAACCGCCCGGATCACGACCAGGCATAATTGCCTTGGCGGCCAGTCCTACGACGGTACCGAATCCAATCCAGGTTAAGCCGAGGTTCATGTATTGTTGCAATAGGTCCAGGTCCATCGTGTGTCCAGCTGCGGTTGGAAAGTTGCGGATTGGCGAAACGGTTATGAATGGCACAGTCATTTAGCAAAATCTGCATGCGGCCCCCACATCAGTTTTGCGCTATCAAGATGCTATCCCTTGTAAAATCGGCATTCGGAACAAATTAGTTTGACGTGTGAGGCGGCCGGTCGATAGAATCAGCACGGGCAGCCAATTCAAGGGAACCAGAAGATGATAGCAACGTCCCCAACCGGGCGGTTTCTTCGCACCGTTCGGTTTCTCACGGTCGCAGCTTGCTTTTCGGTGATGGCACTTCTCGCAGCAACCGTGCACGCTCAGCAAATCAAGGTGGGATCACCGTTTCAGAATGCGCGGGATTCCTATTTTGAACGAAATGGGGTGGATTTCGGGTTCTTCATGAATGGCAACAGCCGGATCCGGGGCCTTGCGCCCAACGGCCAGATC
>JBPCVB010000806.1:0-3522 GCA_051010855.1 Pirellulaceae bacterium
ATGAAGTACGAATTGGGATCCGCGCCTGATTCCAGCAGCACACTCGCGGTTTTCAGCAGCCGCTGGACACGGTCGGGATTGTCATCACGCATGAACCGGGAAAAGCACAAATAGAGCAGCGGGGCCCAGTCGCGTGGGCCACCCGATCGGTTGATGCTATCCGAATCGACAGCGATCAACTGGCGAACGATATCTTCGTTGCCACAGACAGCCGCTGTGAAAATATCCTGCGACGACAATTCAGGATGTTCGACCAACATTTGCCGGGCTGTCTCCAGATCGGCGGAATGTTGATGATCGATTGCCGCGCAGTTGGTGGCGCAGGCTGTCTCAATAAACCTGTCGAACACTCCGAATAGCTACCTGTCAAAAAACGCGTCAATCTTTGCTTGTTTTTGTTTGGCCAGCTCTTCAGCCTCCCTGGCGACAACAGCAATCTCTTCCGTTACGGTCTGGATTTGTTCTTCCAGCGATTGCAGCTTGTCCAAAAACGGTCGCGCCGCATCCGTATTGTTGGCCAGAACTTCCACGTTGCTCCGCACACGAGACTGTTCCAAAACCAGCGAGGTCTTACGCGCTTGCAGACCCGACTCGCGTTTAATCACTGAAGTCAGCTCGGCGTCGCTTGCAAGAAGCTCTTCGAGAAATGCCTTGTCGGCCGGGTCAATGGCAACACCGTCGCGTTCCCAGCCAGCCAAACGTCGCGCTGTAGCCTCGCCCAATGGCCCCAACTCTTCCTCACGGCTGGCGAACGACACCTCGAACTGCTGACTTGAACGCGAGTCAGACTGGATTTGGTAACGCAACCTGCCATCGGTCGTCGCATCCGAGGGCGGCTCCACCGTTTCGTTTTCACCAGGAGCCAACACATACAACACCAGATCGCGCGAATCCGTATCGCGATTGTCGATACTGAATACCTTGCGACGTAACACTTCGTGTGTATACGTGATCATTTCATTTTTCAAAGTGATAGACACCAGCTTTTTTTCGTCTTCGGCGTCTTCCACACGCACTTCGACTGCCCGGTCGACTCCATAAACGACTTCTGTTTTTTCGTCGACGTCCAGTCGGCCCAGCTTGCCATCTCCCACAAAATCTCCCTCGCGCATGATGGATACGGGACCCGAGACGATTGACAGACCGGTCGCGTTGGTGACCTGAACCGCCCGAAATGGAGATGATGTGTTATCGTTCTCGTCAAACACACTGATCAGAACAGCTGGAACTTCGCTGGAGAAAACCGGCAATGCGGCGCTGCGACCGGCGCCAAGATCGACGGGTTTCTCCAGTTGGTAACGCACCATCTGTGCTGTGCGGCTTTCCTGTGCCGCCTGTCGAAAGGCGCTTTCGATATCGATCCCGGCGCTTCTGCTCGGAGGCCCTCCGCCAAACGGACTGCCTCCGCCGAGGGTGCCGCCTCCACCACCAAAACCGCCGCCACCACCGAAACCGCCACCGCCGCCACCCATGGAGCCGCCGTCTTTGCCGAATCGGGCAGGTGGTTCAAAGCCGAACCATTGGGTTACCAGTATCAATCCTTCAGTGAATTCATAAACGGCATCGCCAAAGTCCGGACGTTCGGCGACCAGAGGCGCAAAAATATTGATGTGAAATGACTGTGGCTTGCCACTGCGGAGCTCAAGGGCCACCTGTTCCCAGTCCACACCCGTCACGTTGTCAACGTGTGCCCACCCTTGCAAATGGACCTTGCCATCAAGAATTGACAAACGATACGTCATCCGCCAGATCGGCATATCGACCACATATGCAAAACGCACGTCGCGCTGGCCCTGGCCATCGAACAGCATTTCCAGCGTTTTTTGATTCGCCTTTCGCGACTTGACGATGCCTTGCATCGCTTCGACCAGAGTCCTGCGCAGCTCCTGCTTGTCAAAGTGGACTCGATCAACCCTCGCAAGCTCGACGGATGACAGGCCATCGTCATTCAACAACACGATCGTCTCGCGAATCTGTTCGCCTTCGGTGCGGTTTTCCACACCGTAGATCGTGCCGTTAATTTCCGTACCGGCAACAGTTAACGTAACTGCCTCGCCCCTGAATCGTTGAACCAGCTGGGCCAGAGTCATTGGCATGCCGACGGTATTGGCCGCGACGTCTTCAGGTTCGGGTGCCGGCTGATATTCCACAGCACGCACATTGCCGCCGCCTGCGTCAGCGAACACAAGGCTTTTCAAAACGTCGTCCACGTCGTGGGAACTGAATTTGATTTCGAAACGCTGTTTTCCGTCGACCTGGCCCTCGTGTTGCAACTGGCCCACACCCGAGTTGTACAACACCAGTCGCCTCAGCGGCGGTAACTCGGCCAGTGGATATTCTTCGGCTGGCTCTGCGGCAGGTTCCAACCCATCAGTCTGGTCATTGCCGGCAACTGGCTGCTGGACCGCGGACGATTCGTCCTGGGCAAGGGCAGGTAAGGCGGCCATGCCGGCCATGCACATCGTTAGCGCATACTGGCAGATCCGTTTTCTGAAAATGGTGATCATCAAGAATCTCTCCCAACTAGTGCCCCCGTCGGGAACTGCCTGACGCATGAGAGGGTCAGCAGCAGCGATGTTCAACAACTCGCAAAAACGATTCAATCAAGTTGTTGAAGGACCGCGAGCGGGACTCTAGTATATACTGAGTAGCAGGGGCGTTCTACTTTTCGCGAGATTCGCAGTCATGTCTCGTTGGTTTCCTGGAAAATTTAACAGATCGCACTATGCGCTGGTTACGTCTGTTGTCACCTGCCTGTGGCTGGCCGAGGCGACATGTCAGGCCCAATCCACAGTCGTCCAGTTGCCCGATAATTCAATTGCGGCATTGGGAATTCCTTCTGTCGTTGATTCCAGCGGCGTCGTTCCGAACAGTGCTTCACCGTTGATCCAACGATCCGAAGCATTGCTGGAACGGCCAACGCCCCCTTCATGGCGAGCGGAAATGCCCATGGCACGACTGGTGTCCATGATGAATCAGGCGGGTTTTCAGGTACTGCTGCACGAATCCGCGATGGACAACAACCTTGATGAAGATGCTCTGATACGACTGGCATTGCACAACGCATCTATCGACGTGAACCTGCGATTTGCCCTTGAGCCGTTTCAATGCGACTACCTGATCGATGATTCAGGCGTAATCGTCATCATGTCCGATGACACAATGCTCGATAACCAGGTGCGTTACACCTATAACATCAGTCAGTTGGCACAGGATTATGAAAGTGGCCTGGAGGTTGCCGACCTGATTACCGAGACCATCGATCCGGACAGCTGGGATGAGAACGGAGGATCGGGACGTATCGTCGTGACCGGTACCGGTTCGGGCATGATGTTGACCGTCACTCAAATTTACCGCAATCAACGAGAGGTCCAGCAGCAGTTGGCCGCTGTTCAGCGCATGGGCAACGGGCCAGTAAGTTCAGGGCCCGATGTTTTGTCGATGGGGGGTGCTTCGACTTCGGTTTTGCTACCCGAGGAGTACCTTGCCTTGCGACGTAACCGCCGCGGTATGTCGCTACCT
>JBPCVB010000807.1:0-4139 GCA_051010855.1 Pirellulaceae bacterium
GGATAACGATCAGGCATTGCAACTCGCCGGAACGTGGGAAGTGCTGAATGGTGACAAAGAGCTGGGGATTCGCTTGCTGGAACTGGCGGTGTTCAAGAACCCGCGGAACCACGGAGCGGTCAACAACCTGGCGTTTTCAATCAAGGACAAGAATCTTGCCCGCGCACTCGAACTAGCCAATTTGGCGCTGGCCAATCAACCCAATAACGTCAACTACATCGATACACGGGTCAGAATCCTGATGCAAATGGACAACTATGCCGATGCGATTGTTGACCTCGATATGGCAATCAAGCGGAACGGCGACAATGCCGATTTGTATCGATTGATGGCTGAGTGTTATCGGCAACAGGGCCTGCCTCAACGTGCCCAGGAATACGTGCGCAAGGCTGACGAGGTGGACCGGGATTAACCAACCGGTTCGTGATCACTTGGCCTCGAGCCTGACGGTTCGCAGCGTCGCCGACAGAGTCTACATCATCTCTTCCAGGATAAAGACACGAGGCCGGTTCCGGATTCTGATGGCCGAGGCGCGCAAAAAAACGACCTGGTGAAACCAGGTCGTGATTGATTTCCGTTGGGATAATGGAATCGACTACCAGCAGCCGCCTCCACATCCGCCGCCACCATAGCCACCACCGCAGCCACCACCACCGAAGCAACCGCCACCGCAGCCACCACCGTAACCGCCGCCACCGAAGCAACCGCCGCCGCAGCCACCACCGTAACCGCCGCCGTAGCTACCGGTGTAGTAGCCAGTCGTCGGTGCACAACTACCATTGGCCCAGGTACCGCCCGTATTCCACCCGGGTTGCACAACGCCTGGCTGTACCATTTGTTGTGGCTGCACCATCTGGACTTGCGGCTGAACCATTTGAACTTGTGGAGCGGCCTGTTGCACCTCCTGTGCAGCCAACTGATCCACGGTCATAAGACTGCATGCTACAACGAACATGGCCGCAATCGCGGCGGTCTTGCAGATTTTCACCAGCTGCATCTCTATATCTCCCAAAAAAACAAAGTTGCGAGGCAACGCGATGGGCGCAAAGTCAGCGCCAGACCATCAATAACATTGCCCTCTCTCGCCGTGCGGATTACTTTATGCTGACATTAACGTCGTGTCAAAGTTTTGACGTGATTTGGTGGTCCGGGGCCAATTCGGGTAAATACCCCTCACATTAATGTGCCGGTCCCGGCGCAGCAGCGATGCCTCCCCGGTAACATAATCTTGAGTCATAGTTGCCGGTTGCGGGCTATTTCCACCACGCAATCCGTATGTGCTGAATCGCCGGGGTGTGATCCTTGCCCGTCAAAACGACCTGGAACAGGCTGCCGAATGCGTTCGCAGGGCGGTGGAAATCGATCCGCAATTTCAGCCTGCCGTGACGATCTGAAACGACTGGAAGGGACGCGGTACCGCATGCCGTCATGATTGACTTTCACGTACGTCGTGACCCTCCTCCGCAAACGCCTTGAAATTCCGCATGAACATCAGGTTTTGCTCGCGGAATTTTCCGGGAAACAGTATCCCCATCAGCTTCAACATCAGGCTCGAGAACTCATACTCGCAGGTACTTTCCCATTTCGTTTTGTCGGGACCCAATTCGATGAAGCGGTTGACCAGTGTGTTCTTGCCGCCGCCCCAGGCATAGGTGCCATTGAATTCGTCGGGCAAATTGCGGTGGGTGACTGTCTCGATCAATTCAATGCGATGTTTGCCGTTGAGATACACCAGTTTGGACGTGGCTCCAGGCTGGCCCGGTTCGCCGCTGAGATGCTCAAAGCTTTGCAGTCCCGTTTGCCATTTGAACAAATTGTCGGGGTTGTCAAACAACTCGATCACTCGATCGCGAGGCAAGTTGATTTCAACATCAATGGTATAGGGCTTCATATCAAGGGTCCCGACAACAAGAAGCACGAATTCCGAAGTTAAGTGTACTACACCCGATTCCGTCTCAACTGACTACAGGTCGGCCCGCCCCGGCATTTTTGTTGTTAACTCGAGCTTGCCAAACCCCCCTCACTTTACTTTCTCATTCGCACCATTCCAGTGCTCGCTTTGTGGGTGCATGAATTTTGTGTGCCCGGCGAACGACCACTGGCGGTTGAAGTAAACAAAGTCTGGAGCATTCCGCACGATCCCAGGGTCACTCCGGTATCGTGGCCGCATGCGGGACATTAAGATTCCTGTCAGCTTATGCACAGTCTCAGTTAACCAATCACGTCGTCATAGACCTTTAGTCGTAACGTTACAGGTGTGGGTCGATGAACAAAATCAAGGGATGCAATGAACTCATTAATTGATTGTCTGGATTACTGGTGGCGGACAGATCCACATCGCTGCCTTTTCACTTTTCGCGATCTGCGCGGAAATGAGGTCGCTGCATGCACGTTCGACAGTTTCCAAAAGCACACTAATTTTCTGGCGGCCAGGTTCACCGAGGAACTTGGCAGCCTGCACGGTAGCCGAATCCTGTTGGCGTACCCGCCTGGGCTGGACATGATCAAGGCCTTTTTCGCGTGCGTCAAACTGGGCGCGATCCCGGTTCCAGTGCCGTCAATCAGCCAGTCTGGCGGGATCAACGATTTCGCGCGACTGAATGCCATCGTGGTCGACTCGGGAGCGACCGCGATATTGACGGATCAGAAACAAAAGATGGTCTTCAGCGAGAATGTTGCGAAGCACAGTGATCGCAACAGGTCCAATTTGCAGTCCCTGATTTCACTCGACTGGCTGGCGACCGATCAGATTTCAGGGGAGCTGGACAGTTATCCATCGCGCAAGGAGGAGTTGCTGTTCCTGCAATATACATCGGGTTCGACACGTGCGCCACGCGGGGTCATGATCACTCATCAAAACGTGATTCATAACTGTCCCAACTTGCACCGTCGTCGGCCAGTTGGCGTTTCCTGGCTGCCGCATTATCACGACATGGGATTGATTGGCTATTATCTTTTCGCATTTGTCAGCGGAGGGACCGGTCATTATTTTTCGGCCCTGGACTTTATCCGCCGGCCAGCCCTCTGGTTGCAGACCATTTCGCAGACGAAAGCGACAGATACGTCCGCACCGAATTTTGCGTTCGATTATTGCTTGCGCACCGACAAGCTCCCCGAGGAAGCATTGCAATCGGTCGACCTCAGTTCGTTGCGCAATATGATGAACGCTTCCGAACCGGTCCGCTGGGACACGGTTGAGCGCTTTCTGCAGCGCTTCGAACCGTACGGACTTTCCCGCCAGGCTCTCAATGCCGCTTATGGGCTGGCCGAGCATACACTGCGCGTCTCGGGAGGCGGAAGAATACATCTCCGTGTCAATAAGGAGCGACTTGCCCGTCATCAGCCATTCGTCCCGCTGGGACAACAGGCGGTGGCCAACGCCGTGCCCTTGCCGAGTGCTGGAAGGCCGCTCGCCGGTGTCGATGTACGCATCGTTGATCCCGACACGTTGGTCGAGAAGGCAGATCGTTCGCCTGGAGAGATCTGGATAGACAGTCCCAGCAAGGCGTTGGGCTACTGGGGCCAACCCGAGCTAAGTGAGGCCCGATTTCGGGCCGGGATTAGCGGCCATGAAACGAATGGAGAGTATTTGCGCACGGGGGACATTGGCTTTTTCCACGAAGGCGAGCTGTATATCAATGGCCGAATTGACGACATGGTTGTGATACGTGGCAAGAATATCTTTCCGCCAGACATTGAATCCACGATCGAATCTCAATTCCCTGAAGTTGAGGCGGGCCGCGTCGCCGTTTTCGGGATTCCTGTGGAGCCAACGGGCGAATCCGGATTATGTGTGTTCATTGAAGCGCGCAACCTTCAGCGGGCGCCTAACCTGCAAGATGTTCATCGGGAAATCGTTACTGCCTTTCAGATTCCCGTGTCGGTCGTGGCGGTCGCGCGTCGCGGCTCCATTATCCGCACGACATCAGGAAAAATTGCCCGCCACAAATGTCAATCGGCTTTCCTGCAAGGCCAGCTGGAATTCCTGGACATCTATCAACCAGCTGACGATGAGCAATTCGAGGAGAGTATCGAGGAATTCCTGGAATCCCTCGTGCGCAGAAGCGGGGAAGACTTCCGCGAATCAATTACGATTGGCGAACTCGGACTGGATTCGCTGGAACTGGTGGAACTCAGCC
>JBPCVB010000808.1:0-3059 GCA_051010855.1 Pirellulaceae bacterium
ATTCCATGCTGGACTGGGTGCGCTCAATTAACCCGGTACACACTGAGGACAAAATCCTGTCGCTGGTAGCAATCCTGCAAGACAACCATCCAAACATAGCTCACTCGACGCTGGCGATGTTGCCAAACAGCCTGTCCGGTATCCGAGTGGGCTCTCAGGTCTCGCGCCCCGCGGCTGCTGGTTACCCGATACCGATTACGCTGAACGCTCTGGCCGAAGCAGTGGCCTACGAACTGGAACATCTGCAACCTGGCGATCTCGTCCCGGAAATCGCTGGCAGCGACGGCCATGGCAATCCATTCAACATCAGCAGTCTGCGAGGCAAATCCGTCGTGTTGTTTTTTGCGGCCAACTGGAATCAAGCGGATGCTGCGCGATACGAGACTTGTAGACAGTTGAAATCCAGTTTCGGTGGCCAGCCATTCGAGATCGTTAGCGTGATGAGGGATGCCGACATCGGCACCGTCAAACGCGCGCTCGACAGTGGCCAAATCACCTGGCAAACCGTGTGGGATGGGACAGACAATATTGCCACACAATGGAACGTGACTAATGCCCCTTCAGACATCCTGCTGATTGACCCGTCAGGCGTTATCCAAAAACGGCTGTACTCCAATCAAGAACTGGTCAGCCATATCGACGCGCTATTTCCGACATTAAAGGATTGATTCATTCTATTTCGTATTTTGCTCGTGTCCGATTACGTGCAAAATTGATGTCGACATGGTAAGCGTCAACGCTGTTTTGTGTTCGACAGTGAGAAGTGTAGCCGAATGAGGCCCTCGCTCGCCTCCATTCACAAACCGCGATGCCGCATAATAGTCAAAACGTCTACGAGGGAGAGAATATGGCAGCCTTGAACGGAAACGCGTGCCGAGGTGAGTACCACCTGTTGCTGAATTCGATGCTTATTCTCTGCGTTTTGATAATTGCGAGTGAAACAGGAGTCACTCAGGCCGCATTCGCCTGCGTCTGCCAGGAAGAACCACGGCCTGCTGTGCAGTCAAAGCAAACGTGCGCAGGCAAGGTAATCGATCCGGATGGCAATCCGGTCGGCGACGCCATGATTGCGATTTCCCTGTACAGGTTTTCAACCATCGACAGTGCGCTTACTCCCGATTCACGTATTGATCTGGGACCTGTGCCCACTGATAGCAAAGGTGAGTTTGTCCTCGAATTCCCCGACTTGGGGCTTAAGCCGTCGGAAAAGATTTATCTGGAAGGCCATATCGTTGCCGATGGGTTTCCGCACTGTCGACTTGAGCGAGTGCTCGCCCAGGGCGAGGTTGCTTCGTATCTGACGGATATCAAGTTGGAACATGGACGACGTGTTACTGGACGTCTGCTGCCGGACAGCGCTGCGCGGGGAGAACAGGATGGCCTGGTCAATCCACGAATCCAGCTTATGGGAGTCATGTACGACGGAGGACCGCGACGCATCATGCGAATGTGGACCAGCGCCAACATTGCCTGTGACGCGGAAGGTTACTTTGAAGCGTGGGTCGCGGACAACGGGCTGTTTCGCCTGTTGGCATCGGCCGATGGATCTGCCAAAGTCGAAGTCGATTTTGGCGAGAGCGACAACGAACTCGGAAACATTGAAATACCGCGCGGAACAACGGTCTTCGGCAGACTCAGCGACGAACAGGATCGTCCGCTCGCTGGAATCGTCGTTGCCATCAAGCAAAACCTTGAGTTGGACGAAGCGCCACCAGTTGGGTTCCCGGGAGCTGGTAACGTATTACCTTTCCCGCGAGGCTTGTATGCTGCTGCGTTGACTGATTCCGCAGGGCGATTTCGCTTGCCCCCGATTTACGGCAATTGTCACCTGGCAGTGCTCGAGACCATTCGCGACAAGGACGGACACTGGCTCGTATCAGAAGCCGAGTTGCCTGTGATTGCCCCCGAAGTCGTCGAGTTGCCTCGCGCTGGAGACGATTACGAATGGAATTTGCAACAAGGCCCCACGATCATCGTCAGCGGCACGGTGTACTGGGAGGATGGTAGCACCGTAGCCGACGTGGTTTGCGCCGCTCACGTGATGACAGGAGCAACCGGGGTCTCGATCCACCGCACCACGACCGACATGAGCGGTCAATATGACCTCCTTGTGCCACAGGATGCCGACCAGGTTGTGATTAGCGTCCTGGGCGCGCGTGACGATAGTGGCGAGTGGTTGTCGGCGTTTCCGGACAACGAACTGGACGCGTTGCAAAAGACGGGGCAAACACTCGGCCTCGAGATGACTGGCGAGGACATCGACGGTGCCGACTGGGTCTTGCGCGAACGCGAATTCGGCATGTACCCGGAGCGTTAATCCGCCCGCACCGGCCTCAACTCATTCGCCCAAAACAGCACCCCGCCTTTCGTTTTCGGAAAGGTGGTGCCAAGGATCGAGCACAGATCGATGTCACGCGCGTCGTGTACTTCCTCGTCGTCAAGAATCTTCTGCGATTCGACTGCCATGGGACCGAGCAGCCGTTCCTGGATTTCCTCGTCGCTGATGGTGATTGGGTCACGCTGGTACTTGTCGAGGATCGTCGTTAACTCAGGATCAAACTCGGGCGGTGCGTCAAACGACGCGTAACGATAAAAGCCCAGATTGACTTTGCGTCCATTGCGATTGCGTTTAACCAGGGCTGGCAGAATCGGATTCAGGATGATCAAATCCGGAAGCGTGCGCAAAAATGTTTCGCCAGCGTACATGATTGTGTCCACACCGATGAAGTCGATCATCTCCAGCGGACCAACCGCAAATCCGAACTCGCGCATCACCTTGTCAATACGACGCGGATCGACGTCGTGCTGCAGAAGTTCCAGCGTGTGATTGAAAAACGGCGCCAGCATCCTGTTCACAACGAATCCAGGGTGATCACCCACCACGACCGGGGTCTTTCGCATGCGTCGCACGAAGTCGATGGCGACGTTGGTTGTCAGGTCAGCGGTTTCCGAACTGGCAATGATCTCGACCAACCGCATCGGTTCGACCGGGCAACAAAAGTGCAGCCCCACAAGGCGTTCGGGATGCGTTACTGCCTCGGCGATGTCCGAAACGGGAA
>JBPCVB010000809.1:0-4688 GCA_051010855.1 Pirellulaceae bacterium
CTGTATTAACCGGGCAGATGCGAACCGGATCTGCGGCGACAAGATCGAGATGTCAGCCGTACTGGCGCGACACGGCGTGCCAGCCGTGCCTTCCCATGTGGCTGTTTCACCGGAAGCCGCCCTCGAACTTATCGAATCCATTGGCTATCCCGTGGTACTCAAACCGCCGATCGGTTCGTGGGGACGATTGCTGGCCAAGGTCAACGATCAAGACGCTGCCGAAGCGATTCTGGAACACAAGTCGACTCTGGGCAATGTCGGTCACAGCTTGTTCTACATCCAGCCATATATTGAAAAGGGCGGAGCCGATATTCGTACATTTGTTGTCGGTGACGAAACGATTTGCGGGATATTGCGACGTTCAGAACACTGGATCACCAATACCGCGCGAGGCGCCGTAGCCGAGAATTGCCCGATCGAGCCCGAAATTGATGAATTGTCACGTGCTGCAGCGCAGGCCGTTGGTGGCGGGATGTTGGCCGTCGACCTGTTTCGAACAGTTGATGGTCAATTGATGGTCAACGAAATCAACGCGTCGATGGAGTTTCGCAACAGCAGCGAGCCGACCGGAGTCGATATCGCGGCACGCATGGTGGAATATGTTGTCGGCCAGGCGGCAACGGCTAACTGAACGGGACGGAAATCGTGCTGCTAAAGGCATCTATCGTTGGGGCTTCCGGATACGTCGGTGGCGAGTTGTTGCGACTGCTGTTACGCCATCCGCGCATTGAATTGTCGCAGGCCACTTCCGAACAACACGCCGGCAAGTACGTGCACGGCATGCATCCGAACTTGCGTGGCGAAACGACACTGAAATTTACACCCCTGGAGCGGCTACGCCGCTGTGACGTGTTGTTTCTGGCACTGCCGCACGGACGCAGCGCTGAACAATTCGATCATTTTGCAGACAAGGCCGAAAAGATCATCGATCTTTCCGCCGACTTTCGACTGAACGACCCGGAAACGTATGAATCATGGTATGACGCCCCGCACCCCCGTCCCGAACTCCTGTCACAGTTCATCTACGGGTTACCGGAGTTTCATCGAGACGAATTGCGAACCGGCAGCTGGTGCAGCGGAGTCGGTTGCAATGCAACCGCAACCAATCTGGCTCTCGCTCCGCTGGCCCAGTCTGGCTGGATCGAGTCCGCCGTTGTCGAGGTCAAGGTTGGCTCATCCGAAGGCGGCAACAAATTCTCACTAGCCACGCATCACCCCGAACGCAGCGGCAGCCTGCGTTCCTTCGCGCCAACCGGTCACCGGCATCAAGCCGAGATTTTGCAAGAACTGGGCGAGTTCCCGTTGCACTTTTCCGGGACGGCCGTGGAAATGGTGCGTGGTGTGCTTTGCACAGCCCATGTGTTCCTCAATCGCGACGTGGACGAAAAGGAGATTTGGGCGCAGTATCGTAAAGTCTGGTCCGATGAGCCGTTTGTCCGTCTGGTCAAGGAGAAAAGGGGCATTCACCGATTCCCCGAACCCAAACTGGTCGCCGGAACCAACCTGTGCGATGTCGGGTTTCAAAAGGATGCCGCTTCAAACCGCGTGGTCGTGATCAGTGCGCTGGACAACCTGATGAAGGGCGCTGCGGGCTCGGCCGTCCAGTGCATGAACCTGATGATCGGTGCCGATGAGACGACCGCTCTTGATTTCATCGGTCTGCATCCCGTTTGACCGCAGCGATTTGGCAATATTTTATCATTCACCGCGAATAACCCTTCAACAGACTTGATCCCGGTTTGCTGAGCTATCTCAATGTTCTCCAGTCGCTTCATCCCCTGGATTCTGTTGGCCGTCGGACTACTGGGAACTGTGATCCAGTTCATCGTTTATGGACCGCAGCTGCCAGCCAATGTCGGCTCGCATTTCAATGAGCAAGGTGTGCGTGACGGGTCGATGTCCCGCACGCTGTTGTTGCTGCTGTTTGGCGGATTGCAGTTCGGGTTGGCAGGCATGATGCTGGGTCTCGGCAAACTGATGCGAGTCATGCCAATTTCGATGATCAATATTCCACATCGCGAATACTGGCTGCACGAAGATCGCCGCGACGAGACGCTCGCCTATATGCAACAGGTCATGGTTTGGATCGCAGCCTGCACGGCAATCTTCATGGTTTTCACATTACAATTGACCATCGACGCCAATCTGGCCGGCCCGGAACCTCAGCTGAACATGCCCGTCTTCTGGACCGTTTTGGTGGTCTATATGGTGGCGATTGGTGCCATTTGTGTCGTTCTTTTTAGGCGATTCCGACGCACCCCTAAAGAGGGGTGAGCAAGCCGCATCACCTGGTGGCTGAATCCGGGGCCTCTGCCGTTCCGAAATCGTGTGAAACCGTGGCATTATGTTGTTTCCCGGGTTTTTGACCAATCATTTGGCCGAATTCCTGATTCCTTGGGAATTAGCTGTAAAGAGACGGACGGAATCAACATTTCCCAGTGAGAGACGCGGTAACACTTTCCAACGCAAAACGCTTTAGAAGGTGTCACACGAAACGGTCGGAACTGTAAAGGAAACAAACCGGCCAACAACAAGGACAATCAAACGAGCAGAACGATGCCTGACGGAAGAAGAAAACGACGCCATTCAGAAAACGCTGCCCGCCGCCGCTGGTACGCCGAACACCGAGCCCGCCGCTTTGCCCTGAGACTGTGGAACGTTTAGTCTACCGCAACCCCCTTCGATCTACAGAGAAACCAGCAAGTCACGCTGGCAAGGCATCTGCCGGCCCAACTCACAGTTGACTCAAACACGGTAAGATAATCGAAACGACGATTTCTCTTGCCCCTTAAAACTCGATGCCCAATCTTGTGACTCGCCAGCTGGTTCTCGCCGCAGGCTGCTTTTTTTTGTTGAGTGCTACGGCATGCACCAATTCATCTTCCAAACCCGGCAGCGAGGGCACGACCATTTCAAAATTCGCGGCCGATGAACGCGCTCCTGGCATGTGGCAAGAATCACTCATGCGACGTGAATCCGAAGACGGCGATGTTCGCTACACGATTCAGGTGCCCTACACTTACGATGGCGAAACCAAAGTCCCGTTGATTTTCTGTTTACATTTCGGCGGGCCTGTCAGTCCCTGGTTCGGGCGACAGATTTTGACAGGTCTGGTCGATCCGGCCCTTGGCGATCTGGACGCAATTATCGTTGCACCAGATTCGCTGAATGGCAGGTGGAACACTCCGGAAAATGAGCAAGCCATTCAGGACTTGTACACTGAAATCACCGAAACCTATGCCATTGATACTGACCGAACCCTGTTGACCGGTTTCAGCATGGGCGGTCACGGGACTTTCCACATTGCCGCAAAACATCCGGACAAATTCGGAGTGGCAATTCCAGTCGCGGGCAATCCGTCGGACGCAGCCAAATCCGCGGACTGGAACAAAGTGGCTTTGTACGTGATTCATTCCCGCGCGGATGAAGTCGTAGCGATTGAGCCGACCGAGTCATTCGTCAAGGCATTGAAAGAGCAGGGCGTGCCTGTCGAATTCGCGGTCATCGACGACCTCACGCATTTTCAAACAGGGCGTTATGTCCCTCATTTACGTGAAGCCGCAAAATGGGTCCAGGAACAATGGAGTCAGTAGTGCGCGGCAGTCAGTCCGGGACGGACTGACGTACGTGGCCGAGCCTGTCTCCAGGCTCCGAGCCGGCGACGCCGGCTTTGGGGAGTAGTGTCGGCTGGTGCGATGAGGTAAACGCCTTGGCCTGCTATTACTTGTTCAGTTCCTGAATGATCGCGTTGGTTATCTGACCCGGATTGGCGTGCTGGCTGTTGGTCATTATGACGATGCCCCGACCCGATTCCGGGTAGATCATCATTCTTGTTCGGGTTTTCTCCTGACTGCCATTGTGGGAAACGACCAGTTGGCCATCCTGGTCACCAATGAAGAAGCCCAGTCCCACATTCGTGTCGCTGCCGTCGGACAGCGACTGGGCCGTCCACATTTGCTGCAGCGATTCATTTGTCAGTAGTTCGTCGCTCATCAATCCGCATGCGAAGCCAGCCATGTCATCAATGGTTGAAATAAATCCACCGCCGCCCAGTTTCCAGCTAACATCCGTGTTGGATGACCGGCGATGCTTGCCGCTGATCCTTCCTAATCGGTAGCCCACGGCGCGATTGGGGATCTCCAGCCACTGGTAATCGGGTTGCAGTGAATCCAGATCCAAAGGCTGGCATATACGCTGTTTCACCTGCTCGTAGAACTGCTCCTCTCCCGCTCGTTCCACGACAGCGCTGAGCAAAATGTAGGCGTGGGTTGAATACGAGTATTGTTCGCACGGAGGATGAACCAGCGGCGACTCGCGAAAAGTATCCAGTGCCAGAATGACACTTTCAAATGGATTCTCAACGTCATATTCCCGCTTCGTACGAATCACCTTCCCATTACTGTAGTGCACAATGCCGCTTTGATGACACATCAGGTCCCGAACGGTAATCGTGTGCCCTTGTTCGGGAAATTCCGGGACGTAGTCACGGACATCATCATCCAGTTTCAGCTTGCCCTGTTCGACCAGTTGCATGGCCGCGACTGCGGTCACCGGCTTCGAAACGGACGCCCAGCGATACATGGTGTCGGTTGTGGCAGGGATTTCTTCGGCCAGATTCTCATTCCCGAATCCCTGCGAATAGACAACCTGGTGATCGTGAATAATTCCCACGCAGATGCCGACAAGCT
>JBPCVB010000810.1:0-3125 GCA_051010855.1 Pirellulaceae bacterium
GGACCATCCATGACCAGTGCAAAAAGAATATCGATGCCGGCCGTAGTTCCCGCACGAATTCCGAAGTTAGCAATTCCGGTGAGTCTACGAAGTGCCAATTGCCGGCCAGTGAACGGCGGTGCTGGTCAAACGCCGTTCGATTCCAGCTTTTGCAGCCAGCCACCAGGTACGTTGCCCCGGAATCGCCCGCGTTCGGCAAATTGTCAGTGGGAGAGTCCGCCGCTGCTTTGGTAATTCGCAGTTCGTATCGATTACCGTCCAGCTCGAAAAACGCCGGATACCGCTGGTTGTCGCAAATCCGCAGCAAATTGAACTGTTCGCGAAGCGACTTGTCAGCGTCCAAACGACTGTCTTCCGGCGTGCGGCGTGGCAGCCACGTGGGCTCTCCGTGCTGGGACATCGGCCGGGGCTCTGACCGGGCGCGTAAGTACTCCAGACAAATCTCGACCGTTGCCCGGCCCTGCATGGTTCTCAATTCGTCGCACAACTCGTCTCCGCGCAGCGACAGCCTGTGTCGCAGGAACACGTCGCCGGCGTCCGCGTCCCTGGCGGCTTCCAGCAAACAGATCGTGACTTTGTCACTATCAGCCAACACCTGCCAGGAGATCGGCGCGAAGCCGCGCCCGCGTGGCAAGTCGCTCTCATGGACAACCAGGTTGCGCTTGTTGAGATTCAAAACCTTCGCAGGCACCATCCGCGTACAGCCAAGCAGGAAAACAACATCACCCGGCGTCAACTCATCGGCAGCTCGACGTAACTCGCATCGGTTGCCATCAGTGATGATCTGCTCGCACAACCGCTCGGCCCAGGGCAGGATCCAGCTGTCGTTGTCAACGAGAATTTGAACGCTTCGCGGTTTGTTCCACCAGTCCATGGCGACTTTCTGAATTCCCTTTAATTCTCGGGCCGTGCCCGAGTGCATTCCAGCAATCGTTGCACGACACGCTGTGCTCCGCGTCCGTCGAGCAATTCGAGGTTGGCTCGCCGCATCGCGGTCAGGTCCTGTTGCAACAACCGCTGCAGTGATGTTGCGATGTCGGCCGAACTGACATTTTCGTGCCAGCCGATGCACCAGCCACAGCCGAGCCGATCCAGTTCACGCGCGATACCGGACTGGTTCTCTGCCAGCACCATCAGCAATCGCGGCAATCCAAACCAGGACATTTCCCAGTTGGAACTGCCGCCGGCGCAAATGGCTACGTCGGCCCAGCGATACAATTCTGCCATGTCGTTGGCAAACGGAACAAGCCGAATCCGCGGGTCATGAGTCTGCAGACTCGTTTGCGATGAAACCAGGGTCACTGACAGATTTTCATCTGATAGCATTCCAATCGCATCGATGATTCGCTGGGTTACATGATCCGGATCGAACCCACCCAGCGTCACAAGTAGATGGCGAGGCGTTTGGTCGCCGGTATTACTGGCCGCCGCCTGGATGATCTCTGATCGCAATAGGATGTAGTCCAGACCCAGCAATAACTCACCGGTGCAGCGGCCCACGTAAGACGATGGGTCGACACCGGGATTCTGGTTAAGCAGCAAGTCAGCATCGTAGTGTTTCAGGCGCAGGTAATCGTCGACGACGAGGACCGGTACATTGCATTGTTGGATCGTCTGAAAATACTGCTCGTCAAACCCGTATCCATCGATAACAAGGGCCTGTGTATTGTGTAGAAGTCGTGAGAGTTCCGCGGCATCTTGCGGAGTCCCGGTGTTGCATTGAATGGTTTCTGTCGTGAATTGTTCGTCGTCGATGCGTTGCGCGATCGGCCGAGGCAGCGGGCGGCTGACAAAGGTCACCGGGCCACCCGTTCCTGCTCGCCATGCCTGAGCCAGTGCCAGACAGCGCATGACATGCCCAAAGCCGATGTCCGAGTTGGCGTCGGCGCGAATCACCAGCGAAGGACCGTTCACGCGGCACTCACGCCGCGGCTGGCCAGAAACATCATCTCGGCGCGTGTCCAGTCATCGGGAGTATCGATGTCCACGACGCGATGCGCTGGAAGAATGACTGCCGCAGTTCGGGCATTAAAAAAGCCATCGCGCCGTTGAAACGCATCCGGGCGGCCCCAGTAAAATTGCCCGGCGTCGTGCCAGGCTGGTGGCAGGTCCTGCGATCGCGTCAATTCGTGCTCGGGCCATATCATCTCGACGCAGTTGCCTTTGGCGGTCAACGCTCTTTGAACCGGAAAAGCAAACTCGGTCACGGAAACGACAAACTCCAGCTGATCGTCGTCGACAAGTTTCGCGTGTCCTTGCAGCAAGTCAGATGTTCGAATGAAGGGTGCCGTCGCGTAGACGCAGCATACGTGATCGATCGCATGGCCTTGTTGCAGCACCACGTCTATGGCGTGCCGGACGACCGGGATGGTGGGTGTGTGATCGTCGGACAATTCAGCGGGCCGCATGAATGGAACGCTCGCGCCGTAGTCCTCGGCAACACGCCCGATCTCCGGGCAGTCGGTCGATACCAGCACCCGATCAAACAGCCCGCAAGCCTGCGCAGCCTGGATCGACCACGAGATCATCGGACGACCACAGAATGGTCGCACATTTTTTCGCGGTATACGCTTGCTGCCACCGCGCGCGGGGATAATGGCTATGTTCATCTGTTCGCGTCCTTGCATGTCGCTGGTCGACAGATCACAGCCCGGAGGTCTGCGCCACAAAGGCCTTTATAAATTCAAGGCAACCGTTGCCAAACACCAATCCGGCCGTCGGGCCCCACGGCCACACCCTGTTTTCCATCACCGGAAAAGTCCACAGCGTAGAAAACCTCGTCGTCCAGCGGGTGCCAGGTGTTTCCCAAATCGCGGGAAACGTCTGTACCGGCACGGCTGACAGCAACCAATTCCGGGCCGTCCCCGGTTGGACGAATGGCTACACACGAGCGGTAACCGCGGGGCGGTGTTGCTGGTAGCCGCCAGGTTTGGCCACCATCATCTGAAATGCAGGCGCCGGCGGAACTGTCCTGCGGATTGTCATACGTGCCACCCAACGCCACTCCGTTTTCCGAATTCACAAACACAATCGAAAAGATGCCGCTGGCCGGTCCCGATCGAACGGGTGTCTGCAGAATATGCCACGTATCGCCGCGGTCGTGCGATGCCATGATGCGGGCGGAC
>JBPCVB010000811.1:0-11672 GCA_051010855.1 Pirellulaceae bacterium
GCTTCACCAGAATATCGAATGTCGGTCAGCTTGCAAACGATACATCAAGGACGATTAGTGAAGAGAGCATAGATGGCCAGAAACGAACAACTGATTCGACAACACAAGATCCTGCAGATTCTGGAACGAGTCCGCTTTGGCAAAACGCTGGAGGAAATCCAGCAGGATGTGGTCGACGAGCTCGGCTTGACGTCTATTCACAAACGGACATTGCGACGCGACCTGGAGGCCCTGCAGGCTGCCGGCATCGACGTTCAGCAACACGAAACGCAACGCGGCAAGGTCTGGAAACTCGGTCCGCTTGCCAAATCCACAACCAAGATCAGCGTTTCGTCCACCGAGTTGATCGCACTGGCCCTGGGACGGCGGCTGATGATCCCGCTGGCTGGCACTCCATTCTATCGCGGCATCGAATCATTCTGGAAAAAAGTACAAGAGGAAATACCTTCCAGCGTCCTGGACCACTATGAAAAATACTGGAAGACGCTGAAGGTACAGGGCGTGACGGTCAAGTCATACGAAGACCACCACGGCATGCTGAACACAATTCATCGCGCCATTACCGAGCACCGGGTGCTGGAAGTTCTTTACGAGGTACCCGGCGAATCCGCCACGACGCGGTTGATGGAACCCTATGCCGTCGTGATGTGGGGTGCCAGTCTGTACGTGCTGGCCAAAAAACACGAGGACGAGGAGGGCGCGATTCGCACCTGGAAACTGGATCGCTTCCGCAAAACCACGGCGCTGGACAACTGGTTCAAGCCAGACAAGGAAATCGACATCGACCGATTCATTAGCGAAAGTCTGGGGATCTTTGTGGGCAAAAAGCCACGCAATTTCAAAATCCGACTCACTCCCAAGGCGGCCGGGTGGGTGACCGAGGAACCATGGCACCCGGAACAGCAACTAAAGGCGTTGCGTAGCGGCGAATTTGAACTGACCGTCCGCACAGGCCATGATATGGATATCATCCCGCGAGTCCTGCAACTGGGCAGCGAGGCAGAATTGCTTTCTCCGGCCAGTGCGCGCGACGCCGTTAAGTCGATTATCAAGGATCTGACAAAAAAATATCGATAGGTTGACTCATGTCCATTCGATGCGCGGTCGCGACAACGCTTTGCTGCCTATTGATTCTCGGAGCAACCTGCTGCTCGGAAGCTCAGGAAACCACGAAGAAAACAGACTCGGCTACGGTCATTGGGAATTTCGTGTCGTTTCTGGGCGGTGAGATGCCACTTCGCGGCTTGGACCGTTACCAGGTTCACGGCACTTTTTCCGGAGACCATACAGGCGAGTTCGAAGTTCGATTTTTCGAGGGCAAGCATCTGGTCATGTCGGATACCGAAGGGCAACTTTCGATCGAATACTCCGGATTTGACGGACAAAGATACTGGCAGGCCAACGAGCGAACCGGACAATACCTTGACGACCCTGCCGCGGTGGAAGGCAGCCTCGAAGTATATGGACTGCACTACTTGGCGCTACGATGGCTGGACCGCCTTGACACGCTTCCGGAACCGGAGTCGGTTCTGATCGACGATGAACCTGGCTGGGTCCTGCGCTTCTCCTATGAAAACGGCGACCAGAAAGAGCATTATTTTGATCGGGAAACAGGCCGATTGGTCAAGACGATCCGGATTCGTGGCGAAAGGAACAGGGAATACCGGTTTATCTATTCCACAAAACGGATCGACGGCATTGTGTTTGTGGCACGCGTGGAATTCGAAATAGAGTCTCAGACAAGCCGGGGTCGACGCATCCGACGCAGTCAGCTGAACGTAGAACACATTGACTTCGACACACCGCTAGACGAAGTCGACGTGAGAATTCCTCCGGGACTGCCGCTAGGTAATAAGGACGAATCGAAATGACTGTCTTGAGAATCTGCGTTGTTTTGACATGCGTTACGTTTGTCGCGTGGGTGGACCCTTGCAGGACGGCAGCTCAAGAGGAAGCCACATCAGCAGCAGATGTCCTCGAACGGTACGTCGAAGCTCTCGGCGGCGAAATGGCCTTGCAATCGCTGGAGGCTGCTGAATACGAGGGCACGATCGACAGTGCGGGCACGCCAGGGACATTTACTTTTCTGCATGCCCAAGGCAAGTGTGCCATGACCGTGAACCTCTCCGGGCGACCGGTCGTGCGATTGGGTTTCGATGGCGAATACCTCTGGCAACAACACGGCCCTCGGGGTTTTAAACACCAGGCCGAACGATTTGTCGGCCTTGGCGTCGACCTGCCGGGTACACCGATGACTGCGCTGGAATGGCTCGAGCTGAAAGACGATTCTACACTGCTCGAATCAAAACGCGTTAGCGAACGGTTGACTGATGTGGTCAGAATCGCAATGCCAGACGGTCAACTGGTGACCGGCTTCTTCGATCAGGAATCGGGACTGCTCGTTCAGGCCGTCTATGACAGTGGCGAGACTCCTACCCTGTACATGCTTGAATACGCGGATGAACCCATTGAGAGCCTGCGTTTCGTGAACAAGGCCACTGCCAGCGTTGCTGGTACCCCGAGATTCGTGTGGACCGTCGACAGTATCGTGGCCAATCCCAAACTGAAAGGCGACGAATTCCGAGTCCCCGACGGGCTCATTGAAGGCGAACCGGGGGGCGGGTAATCCAGCGTGGCGATACCTGATCACGGAACCCGAAGCGTCAGCGAGGGACAAGACTCCTGCACGCCGATGTCCCTCGCAGTTTCGACGATGACCGAGCCCTAACGATTGTCCAGCGGAATGAACTGCCGTTCGTTTTCGCCCGTGTAAACCTGACGGGGCCGGCAGATACGGAATTTCTCGGACTCCTGCATCTCTTTCCAGTGAGCAATCCAGCCGGGCAGGCGGCCCTTCGATGTTGTTGACGCCGTATAATTTTCGGCAATAGTTTCGGACATCGAAGGGGAGGGCAAGAGATGTTGGATTTGTTTCCGCGAAACCAAATCGGGCTATGCTTGATTCGACAAAAACGGCTGCCGATAACCGCCCTGTTAGTGATTGCTGTGTTGCCGTTCTGCTGCTCCGCGCAGGATCAGACCGGCACGTCGGCCCCGGAAGTCTTGCAAAACTACGTCGAGGCCCTGGGAGGCGAGATGGTTCTGCGATCCCTGGAGGCTATTAAGTACGAGGGTACGATTAACCCTGCCGGTACTCATCCAAGCAGCTTTAGTTGTCTATATGCTCCGGGTCGAGGCGCACTGCGGGTTGTGGAGCTCGCCCCCGGGCATGTCAACCGGGTCGGATTTGACGGCGAACACATTTGGCGACAACGCGGCCATTACGCTATCAGACACCGGGCTGAAGGATTTGAAATCCGTGAATTAGAGTTGCCCGGCATGCCTACAACGGCCCTGGAATGGCTCGAACGAAAAGACAAGGCAATACTGCTCGATACAAAACGCATCGACGGACGGGTGATTGACGTGATCCGGATCGGAAGGGTGGAAGGTCAATTGGTTACCGGCTTTTTCGATCGGGAATCGGGACTCCTCGTTCAGAGCGTTTATGGCGATGGAAGCCGTGCATCTGAATACCGATTTGAGTACGCCGAGGAGCCGATTGACGGCGTGCGTTTTGTCAACAAGACCACTCGCTCCATGTCCAAAACCACAAGCCATTTGATCGTAGATAGATTCGTGGTGAATCCTGAACTCGACGGCAACGAATTTCGCATACCCGATGGCGTCGAAATCCGCTGAGAACGGGCTTTTAACGATTGTCCAGCGGAATGAACTGCCGTTCGTTTTCGCCCGTGTAAACCTGACGCGGCCGACAGATACGGAAGTTCTCGGACTCCTGCATCTCTTTCCAATGCGCAATCCAGCCGGGCAGGCGGCCCATGGAAAACAGCACCGTGAACATTGGCACGGGAATGCCCATCGCGCGATAGATCACGCCTGAGTAAAAATCGACGTTGGGATAAAGTCGACGTTCCACAAAGTATTCGTCGTTGAGAGCGACCTGCTCGAGTTCCTGAGCAATCTCAAACAGCGGATCGTTAATATTCAGTTTTGCCAGCAGTCTGTCGCATACGTCCTTGATGATGGTCGCTCGCGGATCAAAATTCTTGTAGACGCGGTGGCCAAAGCCCATCAGGCGGAACTTGTTGTCCTTGTCCTTTGCCATATCGATGAATTTTTTTAGATTGCCATCTCGCCGGATTTCTTCCAGCATGCTAACAACCGCTTCATTAGCTCCGCCATGCAGCGGTCCCCACAACGCACAGATCCCGGCCGCAATCGACGCAAACAGGTTGGCTTGCGACGAACCGACCATTCGCACAGTTGAGGTGCTGCAATTCTGCTCGTGATCCGCGTGGACGATCAGCAGCATATTCATGGCCCTTACGAAATCGGGATCGATATCATATGGCTCACAAGGTACTGCAAACATCATTTGCAAAAAGTTCTCGCAATACGACAGATCGTTTTGCGGATAGATAAACGGCTGGCCAATTGATTTCTTGAAACTGTAGGCCGCGATCGTCGGCAGCTTGGCCAACAAGCGATAAATCGATACCCGCACATGTTCCGGATCACGGGGATCGAGCGAATCCTGATAAAAAGTACTCATCGCACTGACGACGCTGGACAGCGTGGCCATCGGATGAGCGTCTCGCGGAAAACCGCGATAGAAATAGCGTATGTCTTCGTGCAGCAACGTGTGCGTTCGAATCGCTCGTGTGAATTCTTCCAGTTGCTGGCGATTTGACAACTCGCCATAAATCAGCAGGTAGGAGACCTCGACAAAGTCGCATTTGGAAGCCAGTTCCTCGATCGGGTAGCCGCGATAACGCAAAACTCCCTGCTCGCCGTTGAGGAAGGTGATAGCGCTGCGTGTGGATCCCGTGTTGACATAGCCTTCGTCGAGTGTGATGTAGCCGGTATTGCCTCGCAAACCGGTCAGGTCAATTGCCTTTTCGTGTTCCGTGCCGACGACGACGGGCATTTCCAGTTCGTGTTCGTCGATTTTCAGTTTGGCCGTCTCTGGCATGGACTCTTTTCCCGTAACGACGCTGCTCACGTCCACACTCCTGCTTCAAAAAGCGAATGACTTGTCAGGTTCATCGAGGAGAACCCTGCAAAATGCCCGCAAGTCTGGCTCCAAGTTTACCCGCCTGACGGCTTGCGTGAAAGCTCTGCTGGGTATTTCCACACTAAGGGTGCGGACATTAACGGCACAAAAGCGTAACGGCTGAGCCGCCACCTGGTTGACTGTACCTGTCAGGGGTTTTACCCATAATAGGCTCTCGGATTTGAGCTTCGCACAAAAACACAAACACGTTCACTTCACTCTCGGTTCGGTAAATGACCGACGCATTTGTGGCGATAGATCTGGGTGCCGAATCCGGTCGTGTCGTTGTTGTTGCCCTGGACGAGTCCCGATCCAGCTTCGAGCTCTTTGAGGTTCATCGCTTTCCCACCAAGACGATCCAGCTACCCAGCGGCCTGCACTGGGACTTAGGTGGGATTTGGCGCGAAATCCTGAATGGATTGCTGCTTGTGGCTGGCTGGGCTTCCGAAAACAACGTCACAATTCGATCCGTCGGCGTCGACACGTGGGGTGTCGACTGGAGTCTGGTTGACGGGTCCGGCGAATTGCTCGGTCTACCTCATGCCTATCGCGACCCCCGAAACCAGGCCGCTTTTGAAGCAGTCACGTCTCAAATATCGCCTGGCGAAATCTACGACATTACGGGCATTCAGATCATGCCCATCAATTCGCTGTTTTCGCTGGCCGCCCAGAACAATCAAAGCCCCGAGATGATCCAGGCGGCACGACGCATGTTGTTTGTGCCCGACCTGCTGCATTTTTTTCTTAGCGGTCAGATGCAAAACGAGGGAACCATCGCATCGACCAGCCAATTGATCGACATCCACACGAAAACCTGGTCACCACGATTACTGGAACTCTGCGGGATGACTTCGGAGCAATTTGGTCAACCCGTCCCGCCCGGCTCGGTCATCGGCGAGATTACCAAACAGGTCGCCGGTGAGTCCGGTTTGCCACGAGATGTTCAGGTTGTGGCTCCTGCCTCACACGATACGGCGTCGGCTGTAGCTGCGATTCCCGCCGAACCCAATTCGAATTGGTGTTTTATTTCCAGTGGTACCTGGTCGCTGGTCGGGGCTGAGCTTGATCAGCCATGTTTGTCGGAGGCCGCCAAAGAAGCGATGTTTACCAATGAGGCGGGAGTTGGCGGCACCACGCGATTTTTGAAAAACATTGCTGGCCTGTGGCTCGTCCAGCAATGCCGCCGCGCATTCGCCAGTCGCGGGCAGTCCTACAGCTATGACGACCTGACTGAACTGGCAAATCTGGCTGAACCGTTTCGCACCCTGATCGACCCGGCTCACGAACCGTTTGCCACCCCCGGGCGCATGCTCAAAAAGATCGACCAGTTCGCGATTGACACCGGTCAGCCGGTTCCCGAAACACCTGGCGACTACCTGCGATGCAGTCTGGAAAGTCTGGCGCTGGCCTATCGGCAAACTGTGTCGCGTTTGCAATCGGTCCTTGGACGCCGTTTCGAGGTGATTCACATTGTGGGCGGTGGCAGCCGCAACCAGCTCTTGAACCAGATGACAGCCGATGCCACCGGCTTGCCAGTCGTTGCCGGTCCGATTGAAGCCGCGGCAATCGGCAATGCACTCGTTCAGGCGATGGGTGCAGGAATGTTCAAGAACATCAACGAAGTGAGGGCATTGATTGGCCAGGTCATCGAGCCACAGCGTTTTGAACCGGCTGAATCGCATCGGTGGCAGGAAGCTACGGGCCAGTTTTCTGAACTGGTCAGCAAGTAGCCGAGTGCCAGTCAACCGATCCTTCAGTTTCGCTTGTTCAGTTTCATGTAGTCGAACAGTCGGCCTTCGAGATCAAAGGCTTTGAACTCCAGTACGTCACCATTGACGTGGGCCATACAGTAGTGATGGCCACGTCGTACGTTATTCTGAAAGAACGGTCGAAACGGACCGGGCGTTTCCAGGCCGCCGCCACCGCCGCCAGTGACCATGTAAACTGTGCCCTCGGGAAATGTCGTGGCCTGGTTGCCGAGGATGGGCCACGTTCGTTCATACGAATGGATGTGGCCATTCCAGACTATGTCGACGTCGTGCCGGTCGTACAACTCGGTTAACACGCGAACGCGCGAATCACCCCGCGTGGATTGATTGGTTTTCCACAGGTTGCCGTAATCGTTTTCGTCGGAAGAGAAGACCGGGTGATGATGCACGACGAACTTCCAGGTGGCCGTACTGGCCGCGAGCGCCGTGTCCAGCCACTGGTATTGCTCGCTCTCGGGATCGACATTCTTGTTGGAATCGATCATGAAAAAGTGCGCGTTGCCGTATTGAAACTCGTAGTAATACTCGGGATCAGGCAGCTGGAAATAGTCATAGTAGTTTCGCGCATCGACTTCGTGGTTGCCAAGGACCGGGAAAATCGGCACTCGCCCAATCAGCGGATGCATGGAGGGAAAGAACTGCTCGGTCCAGTGCGTATTCTCCGTGCCGGTACTGACGAGGTCGCCCGGATGGATCAGAAACCCGGGTCGCTGGCCCCATGCCATTTCGGCGACCTGACCGGCGACGTGCGGATTGCCCTGTGTGTCGCTGATGATTGCAAATGCAAAGGGCGTATCGGCCTGGGGCGCCGTTTGAAACGTCAAGACATCCCCTTGCAATGTGGCACCGGAACTATCGACGGATTCGACCTGATAAAAATACTGAGTGTCGGGATTCAGGTTTTCCAGCGTCACATGATGGATCATTTTTTCGTCTTGCCCTGACGCCGACTCAATCACCTCGGCGGTTTCACCGTAACGCACAATGCTGGTGGCCGGTCGAGTCGTTTGCCAGGCGGCGACAATGGAAGTGCGGGTCGCCATTTGCAGGAAAGGGGGAACGACAAACTCGAAATTGTTGTTTGCAACATCGATCGCCGCTCTTTCGGTCAGGGCCCGGTTATGGCCGAATTGTTCTTCCACCCATGCCGCCCGGGCCGCCAGGTCATAAATGGCAACATCGCGGACACGACCTTTGTGCGGAAAGTTCTCGTTGTCGTCTCGATAGGACCCGATTACAAACGGCGCGTTCTCCGGATACAAAATGTCGCCGCTTTGCACGTCCGTTTCCGCATCGAGCCGGCCGTTGACGAACAATTGCATCTTCGCACCGTCGAATACCGCCACGACATCATAGAATTTGCCGGTTTCATAGTCCGTACTGCCCTTGAGATAGGTCATGAAACCATCACCGTCATCGGCACCGGTGGTGGAAAGACCAAAGTAGAAATTACGCTGGTCGTAACCGAGCACCCAGCCTTTCTCAAATCCGCCATTGTCCTGCAGCAGACAAATTACCGACCCCCAGGTGCGCCGCTGGTTAATCGAAACGCGAGCCGAGATGGTCATGTCGCGGGTGGGCAACAACGAGCGGACGTCAGCGAGGTCCTCGGCAATCACGATGGCAGAGTCATTTCCCTTGAGCAAAATGCCGGGTGCTCCGTCCTCGATTTCGTAGTCACCGATGATCGCTCCGTCCTTGCCCAGTCGAGCCGAAATCGTCCCGTCATTGACGGTGGCCGTGTTGAAGATCCAGTGCCAGACAGGATCCGGGCCTTCGTGTCTCGGGCTGGCCGTCGCAACAAGGCAACTGGCACCCAAAACAACAATGATTGACCACAACAATGGGGACTTCATCGGACAGGATCCTGGGATACGAACGAGCGGAGATCATCGATTGTAGTCCGTCAGTCCCATCGAACAAATTTGGTCGTGCGCGCAAAAAAAACGGCCGGGATTTCCCGACCGTTTGTTTCGTTTTTTACCGGGATTTAGGTACCAATGCGAGTCATGTCGGTACCAACGCGGCTCATATCGAATCCGACTCGTGATGGTTGACCACTGCCATCGGTGATGATGTTCAGGTCCATGCGACCGTTGGAGTTGTTCAACAGTTGCGGCATGGAGTTCTCTTCCAGCATCCGCATGCCATTGGCAGACGTAATGATCATGCCGGGCTGCAGGCCAGCCTGGTAGGCGGGCGAGCCAGTGTAAACTTCCTGGATACCATAACCACGACCTGGGATGTAGATGCAGCTCAAACCGAGGTGCCATTGGTAACCGCCGCAGTCGTAGTAGTTCCAGTCGTGGGTGACGGAGAACGAGGGATCGACGTAGTAATCGGTTCCGCAGTAACCGTACCACCAATGGCACTCAGGCGGGTAATAGCCACACCAGCGATCGTAGCTCCAGTGCAGGTGCCGGCGACCACGAACGTAGTCACAGCGACGGTGACGCCAATCGCAATCATACACGCGGTGGGTCTGATAGTAGTGCTCGCAGTGTTGACGCCAGTTGTGGTGAGGGCCGTGGTGGTCGTGCAGACGGGGAGGAGGATTGTTGCAGTGACCAGTTGGCGGTGGAAGGCTTATGCGAGGACGGGGCCGGTGGCAATCTTGTCGCGGCGAATGACAATCGCGTCGACGACGGCTATGGCAATGACCACCACCGCCTCCGCCGCCGCCATGACGTTGTACGTGACCACCGCCGCCACCTTTGCGACAACGCTGGGCCTCGGCCGAATTTTCCATGGCAACGCCAGCTGCCATCGCCATACACATGGCCAGGGCTCCGAAACGCAGTTTTTGGGATAAGGTTCTCATTGGTTTATTCCTTGTTCTCTTTGTTGATTGAGCGTCAAAATCGACAACTTCAAGAGCGGAATTTCGCCAATCGTGTTACAAAACATCGCTGCATCTGCGAAAACCCCCGAAAATACGAGGGTTTTGCCTGCCATCACCAAGGCGTTTAGGAAGGCGGCCAGTCCGTCCCGTTCGTGACGACAGGTCGGAAGATCGCGACAAAAGCTACAATGGGACCATGGATACGACTTCGGCCAGCCTGCTTATTCGCCTGCAATCATCGGCAGCTGACACCATCGCCTGGAATCGATTCGTCGAGCTGTACACGCCGCTGATTTACTACTGGGGTCGCAAGGCCGGACTACAACCCGATGATGCCGCCGATCTCGTGCAGGATGTACTGACCACACTCGTCCGCAAGCTGCCGGAATTCCGGCATGACCCATCACGCAGTTTTCGCGGCTGGTTACGGACCGTCACGCTAAACAAGTACCGGGAGCAACGTCGACGCAAATCCATCCCGTTAGCAAGCGTCAGCACATCCGAGATGGGGAA
Organism: Pirellulaceae bacterium; assembly: GCA_051010855.1. Taxonomy (GTDB): domain Bacteria; phylum Planctomycetota; class Planctomycetia; order Pirellulales; family Pirellulaceae; genus CAJQPP01. The sequence continues at coordinate 10,202 of JBPCVB010000811.1, forward strand.
TATTGCCGACTCTGCCAGCGATTACTGGACCGACGACTATGCTCCCCAACTGGTTGCCCGCGCTGTCGAACTGGCTCGCCCGCTGTTCGAAGAGGCAACGTGGCAAGCCCTGAACGAGTACATCAAGTCTGATTGCCCGGCCGCAGTGGCCGCCGAGAAACACGGCGTTAGCATATGGACGGTGTACTCGGCCAAATCCCGCTTGCTGGCACACCTGCGTGAAGAGCTGGAAGGGCTGCTGGATTGAGCCAGTAGCGGGGCTTCGAGCCGCCGTCGGTCCTTCAACCCCTGGCTTCCGAGAACGGCGGCTGGAAGCCACCGCTACAGGACGATTCCAATATTTTTTTTCTTTTCGATACAAATCGGCCGGTCAAGGCGCATAGTCTCCTTTAAGCACCCTTATTCGAGGAGAGAGCAGTTATGAGTGCGCCGACACCCGATTGCCCGGAGAAGAATACTCTCGTGGATTTCCTGCTGGGGAAACTTCCCGAATCAGACATTCAGGTCATTGAAGATCATTTGTCACATTGTCCGCCATGTGGCGATACCGTGCGACTACTGGACAACGGTGACACGCTGGATGAACTCGCTCGCCAAGTCATGCTGGAAGCACCAGCGCCGGGGCCGGAACAGACCCGGGTGGACGAGTTAATTCAGCGAATTCAAACGTCTGGTAAGGATCCCCAGCGTTTGACGGGCGACGTTGTGGACCGATCGGCAGAAGTCACGATGCTATTGGCTCCCTCCAGCAACCCTGACCATCTGGGATGTATTGCCCATTACGAGGTGGTCGAGTTGCTGGGTGCCGGCGGCACGGGAGTCGTGTACAAGGCGACCGATACCCAGTTGCAACGCGTTGTGGCTCTGAAGATTCTCAGACCGTCGCTGGGACGCATGGCGCGCGAGCGGTTCCTGGCCGAGGCCCGGGCTGCCGCTGCCATCGATCACGAACAGGTCATGACGATTTATCATGTCGGTGAAGAGGAACCTCTGGCCTGGATCGCGATGCAATGGATTCCGGGCGAAACACTGGAGCAACGGCTGCGACGTGAACCGGTTCAGGACGATGAAATCATCGCATCGGTTTGCCGACAAATGGCGCAAGGCCTGGCGGCGGCCCACCAGCAAGGGCTAATTCATCGCGATATCAAGCCGGCCAACATCTGGATCGAATCAGGCACGGGCCGTGTCAAGATTCTCGATTTCGGACTGGCCCGTGTTGCAGACGACGACCCCCAGTTCACCGACACCGGCATGATCGCCGGAACTCCGACATACATGTCTCCCGAGCAAACTCGCGGCGCCCCGATCGATCACCGCTCGGACCTGTTCAGCCTGGGCTGTGTGCTGCATCGAATGGCCACCGGTCATTTGCCGTTTCAGGCTGATAACGTACTGGCGACGCTACAGTGCATTCAACGATACCAGCCGCCACATGCCTCGGAACTAAACCCGGCTGTTTCCAGATCGC
>JBPCVB010000812.1:0-8277 GCA_051010855.1 Pirellulaceae bacterium
CAGGCTGCTCAGCTATCTCAAAGTCCCGGCGGAAGGGTCTTCGCATACGAGTACCAACCGCAGGGCTGGCAAGCTGCAGAAACGACGATGAACCAAATCTGGAATGTTTGGTGCCAGCCAGCCAGCATACTTCGTTGGGTCGATATGGATCGCCCCTCCTTTCACAATGACGCGCAGATTATTGTCGAAAGTATTGAGCCGGGAGTGACGGTAACAGATCCGTGGACCATCAAGTATCGAGCAGAATTCGAACAGCATCCCGTTAATAATGAAAACATCGAGTTATCACTGGACCCCAACAATGGGTTTCGAATACTTGAATCAATCTCCAGCCGGGACGACCAGCCTGTTTGGCATAGCCGATATCTCACAAAGGAAATGGCCGGACGACCCGTGATGGTATACCAGGAAACGACGCGCGACGGAGAAGACCCATACACGACCACGATTCGTGAACTCCACGAAAATGAAATTGGTGCGATCAAAATGGAAGTGGAAAATGTAGCCAATCGGGGACCGGAACCCGAACCTGTCGAATGGCGAAAACGAATTCTCAGCCCGCTGGGCCTGGCCATTGCCTGGCCTGGATTGGTACTCATTTTTTTGGGGATTGATCAAGTGGGTGAGCGAGTCAAAATCAGGGTCCAACCCGATCGCAAAACAACAACAGAAAGCGACTAGCCATGTCCAGCGATATCGATCTCAAACAATTCATCGATGGCGGCGATGGCATCTCCACGATTCGCACCAGCGAAGTCTTTGGCGGCGACAATTTCCGCGGCTGGAATGGCATCAAGTACAAAGCGGGACTCAGCGCCAAAAATACCAACGCGCAAAAACTGTCAATGAACGTGGCCACGGTTGCTCCCGGTGCGATCGCCTACGCCCACATTCACGATGGCTTCGAGTTAATGTTGTATATCCTGCAAGGCAATGTCCGTCACATTTACGGCGAGAATCTGGAACACACGATCGACAACGTCGCCGGCGACTTTATCTACATCGAATCAGGCGTACCGCATGAGGTCTACAACCTGAGCGACAGCGAACCAGTGGTTGCCGTGGTTGCGCGGAGTGATGCCAGCGAATGGCAAAACATCATTCCCCATCCGAGCGAGGCCCGCACTCGTGACAGCGTGCATGAGTAGAATAGATGTCTCGCGAGTCGCGGAGTCGCCGAAAATCACTACTCCGCGCCTCTGCGTCTCTGCGAGACATTTTCGTAAGAAAGCAAAGCCACCATGATTCGTCCACTTTTGTTGTCAATCTTGATCGCTGCGGCCAGTGCTTCGTCAAGCGTCGCCCAGGATGACATCTATCTGCTGACCAACGCCAGAATTCTCGACGTCGCAAATGGCACCGTTTCGGAGCCGCAAAAGATTCTGATCTCGGACGGTCGTATCGCCGGCATCGAAATCGCCTTTGATAATGAAGGCATGTTGCGGGCAATCGATTGCGACGGGCGAATCGTTATGCCGGGACTGATCGATCTGCATTCGCATTTGCTTTTGCACCCCTACGATGAAGCGACCTGGAATGAGCAAGTACTGAACGAATCGCTGGAACTGCGCACGGTCCGCGGCACCGTTGCCGCACGAAAAACCTTGGAAGCGGGATTTACCACGCTACGCGATCTGGGAACCGAAGGAGCAGCATTCGCGGACGTCGCATTGCGCGATGCGATTGCACAGGGAATTATCCCCGGCCCCAGGGTGTTTGCTGTAACCAAAGCCCTTGTCACGACCGGCGGCTACGGACCAATGGGATTCGATCCACGCTGGAAAATGCCCGTTGGCGCGCAGGTCGCTGATGGCGAATCCGAGTGTCGACGCGTCACGCGTGAGCAAATCGCCGCCGGAGCTGACTGGATCAAAGTCTACGCGGATTACCGACGTCGACCTGGCGATCCATCGACTCCGACTTTTTCACAAGAAGAACTCAATGCCATCGTGGCCGAAGCAACTTCGGCCGGTGTACCCGTTGCAGCTCACGCCACAACTGACGAAGGCATCCACCGCAGCGTACAAGCTGGGGTCAAAACCATCGAGCACGGCTACGAGGCATCGCGGGAAACACTGCAGTTGATGAAAGACAACGGTGTCGTGCTGTGTCCAACCTTGATGGCCTCGGAGTCTATCGCCAGGTATAGCGGGTGGAATCCGGAAACCGATCCCGATCATCCGCGCGTCACGACTGCCAAAACTCTGATGCGCAATGCACTGGACGTCGGCGTGACCATTGCATGCGGCAGCGATGTTGGCGTGTTTGCCCATGGCGACAATTCCCGGGAACTGGAATTGATGTTTGCGTACGGCATGCCTGCCGCTGATGTCGTGCGCAGTACAACGTCAATGGCCGCCGCCGTGCTGCAACAGGACGATCTGGGCGAAATCAAAATCGAATTCGTGGCTGACTTGATCGTGGTTAACGAGAATCCCATCGAAAACATCGCAACGCTGCGCGAGCCATTACTCGTCATCAAGGACGGACAAATTGCTCTCAACCGCCTTGCTGAATCCGCCCCGACAATTACATCTTATCCGGCGACAGGTCGGAACGATCTTCCCGAACCAGTTTTTGTGTTAACGGTCGATGGAACGTTTACGCAATCGGGTGCTTTGATCGGTCGCGAACAACTTGGCGAGATATTGCGGCAGCGACTGGAGCAGGGTCAGACGGCCATAACATTTGGCGCACAAAGGCAAGTTAAATACCGGGATCTCGATCAGATCAAACAATGGATCGTGGAGCTTGGCTACAACAACTTGCAGATCGAAGTCGTGATTGGCGAATAAGCCGTGTCAGTCGGGTTCAGGCTCCGGAAAAATCAGCAACACGATACGGTAGTTTTGTTTTGCATCCTTTTTGGATACTGATGACTGTTGACTGAGCCGATCCAGTTGCGTGACAAACGACTCGGCCGCGCTTTCGATGCCTTTTTCAGTCGTGTGGACCAGTGCGCTGGTGGCCGTTGAGTGCATTGCGTTTTCGGGGTCTTCGGCTGCATCGGCCACGGCTTTGAGCAGGGCGTCGCGGGCATCGTTCAGCAAGCCGGTAATCATTCGGCTGTTTTCGTCGGCAAAAGCCGGATCGGACAAACAACTTTCGTCGACGCGAAACTGCCGCGCGACGGCCCGGTAGTACTTCTCCGTCGTGCCGCGTTTGGGGACCTCTCGCTCCAGCACCAACAGTCCGTGTTTCGCCAGTGCATCGACATGGTGATACAGGCGGGTGGGGGGTTCACCAAGAATCTCCGCGACCTGTTTGGTGGTGCGGGCGTCATCAACGAATTCGCCAAGGATTCTCTGTCGTTTGGGGTTGGCCAGGACGGCCAGTTGCTCCAGATCGGTAACGCTGTACCAATCGGGAATCTGCTTGGTGTCGGAGCCGGATTCCCCCGCTTTCTTGCCCTCGGTCCGCTTTTTCGCCTGTTTTTTGGCCATTTCGCGATTTTTATTCAGTTTTATTTGAATATAAAACAATAAATGAATATTATAGCCGAAACACCGGTCGTTCGCCAAACTGGCCCGTCAGCTGGCCCTGCGATTACCCTGCAAAACAAGGAGAATCACCGTGTCCCTGTTCCTGATCGATCATTTGTACGTACTCGTCATTGCAGTCGTGTTTCTGTGGGTCATTTTGAAGTCGCAGCCGAAGGTAAAGCACGAGACGTTCACGACGAAGGAAAAAATTGGCATGTACTGGTCCAACAGCCTGTTCCTGTACCTGGTCGCGGCCATTGCCGTATTGATCTGGTGGTGGCCGGGACGATCGCTGGCGGATATCGGATTTCAGATGCCAGGCGAGAACGTGTTGCTATACCTCGGATTAACCCTCGCGTTTGGTGCGTGGTACGTCTATGACGTGATGTCCAAGCTGGTCTCACCACGCAAACGACAGGAAGCTGTTGAACAATGGCGTCGCCAAACTCCCTTTATGCCGGAAAACCGCAGCGAAGTTTCACACTCCATGCAGTTGGCCGTCAGCGCGGGAGTTTCCGAGGAAATCGTGTTTCGTGGTTTCCTGATCACTTATTTTGTGGTGCTGCTGACCGGCAGCTTGCCGCTGGCGATGGCCGAGCCGCTGTCGAGTTGGCAAGTCTGGCTGGCGATTGTGATCCCTGCCATCATGTTTGGCCTGTGCCACATGTATCTTGGCTGGGCAGGCGTGTTCAAGGTGATGTTTTTGTCATTGATGTTCGGCGCAATTTTTGTTGCGTCCGGCTCGCTGCTGTTGGTCATCCTCGCACACATCTTCGTGGATGCCTTCGCACTGTTGATAAGTCCGTGGGTGATGGCGCAAACAGCCCGTCAGCCTGAACTAACCGAGCTCCCAGTCTAGATCATCACCTGACGTGGACTACCAGCCGCCGGTCACCCGGGCCAGATCCTCAAAAAAGCGGGGATAGGTTTTTTCGACACATCCCGGATCGCGAATGACAACGCCAGGCTGTTGCAAACCAACCAGCGACAATGCCATGGCCATTCGATGATCATTGTACGTGTCGATCTCGGCCGATGTCAGCTTGCCGGGTGTAATGGCCAGACCGTCCTCGAACTCATCGACCGTCGCGCCCAGCTTGCGCAGTTCGATCGCGAGATTACCGATGCGATCGGTTTCCTTTAGTCGATTGTGGGCGATGCCGCGAATGGTCGTCGGAGTTTCGGCAAACAAGGCGACCGCAGCCAATGTCATGGCAGTGTCGCTGATATCGCTCATGTTGACATCAATGCCCTGTTCAGCCCTTCCGCTGACCGTGATTCCCTCGTCATCGACGGAAATCTCACAGCCCATTTCTTCCAGTAGCTGGACAAAGCGTACGTCCCCTTGCAAGGCGTCCGGTTTCAGGCCGGGCACCTTGACTGAACCACCCGTGATGGCAGCGGCGGCCCAATAATAGGATGCGGCGGATGCGTCCGGCTCGACGTCGTATTCAAAACCCGTATAGATGTGTCGCGGATCAACGGAATACTCGCCCACCTCACTCATTTGCAATACGTCGACACCAAAATGACCCATGACCTGGCAAGTCATATTGATGTAGGGCCGTGAAACCAATGAGCCATGCGTTTGAACGACCGTAAATTTTTCCGTAAAGGGCAAAGCCATGAGCACGGCACTCAGGAACTGGCTGGACTGATCACTCCGCACTCGCGCGGATCCGCCAGGCAGGCCACGGGCCTGTACCTCGACGGGCGGAAAGCCGTCTGCGCTGGAAACATCGCCACCCAACTGGTTCAGTGCCTCGGTCAGATCACCAATGGGGCGTTCCCGCATTCGCGGGTTGCCGTCCAGCACGAACCGACCACGCGCCGTCGCGCACATGGCCGTCAGAAAACGCATTGATGTTCCGCTGCCAACCACCTGCAATGTAGCTTCGCTGACCGGTATCCGCCCCGAGCAGCCTTCGACGTCGATCGTGGCAGCGTCCGAGTTCGCCTGGACGGCGATTCCGAGTTGGTTCAGGGACGCCACCATGACCTCGGTGTCTTCGCTGTGCAATGCACCGACCAGCTGTGTTCGACCCGTGGCCATTGCGGCGCAGATCAAGGCCCGATTGGTAATGCTCTTGGAACCTGGCGGACGAATCGTGGCTTCCACCGGTCCGCAAGTTTGAATTTCAATTGAATCAGGCATCAGCATCGAGCCAACGGATGTCAGGGCATGCCGCGAGCCGGATCGGTCGCGAACTTGTACAGGTATTTGTCGCTGCGCATGTAAATCGCCCCATCCGTTGCGGCCGGCGATCCCAGGAAGACCTCGTCGGCGAACTCATGCGTATGCACGATGCGATCATTATGATCCTCGAAATCTCCGCTCAGCTGAACGACCGATACATTGCCATCCTGGGCAAACAGATACATATGGTCGTTGGCCACCAGCGGCGTCGTCCAGTGCTGGCCGCCAACACGTGCCTGCCAAACCCGCTCACCTGATCCGGTATCTGCACACGACAATACGCCGCCACGCCCGATCGAGTAGATGCTGTTGTTGTGAACGACGTTGCTCGGTGAGCCCGGCGCGATTCGCGACGAGTTCCAGACTTCCGAGAAATTTCCTTGCGAGTCAAAGTCAACCGCGGTCGTTCCGTCAATAGGCACGAACAACCGGTTCTCGACAACGGCAGCCGACGGAATGGGATTGCCACGCCCCTCTTTTTCCCAAACGGTTTCGCCCGTTGCCACATCAACCACGGTGGCTCGCGAGCCGGAAGTCAGCAGACAAAGTGGTCGTGCTCCGTCACCGGTGTTAAATATCAGCGGCGAGGCCCAGCTGGCGTCAGCATCCCGCGGAATTTCCCACAACGTCTTGCCGGTGTGCCGATCGATTCCCGTAGCGAACGAATCTCCCTGGTTCTCAACCTGACAAACGACCACATCGCCAAACACGGCAGGCGACGAAGACATTCCTGTGTCATGAAAGGCCTTGGGATGATCCACGCCCAGGCCGCGGCACCATTTCAGGTTGCCGTCCAGGTCCAGACAGATCAGGTCACTGGAAGAGTAGAACGCATAGATATACTCACCGTCGGTACATGGAGTCGGAGCGGCATTGGCGGACAGCGGATGACAGAAACAACGACCAGTTGCCCAGAAGCGGCGTTGCCAGATCTCATCGCCACTATTGGCATCGACGCACACGACGTAAAGCTGATCCTGTTTGTCGCCACTGGAGCACGTCACCACAACTCGATCACCAATGACCAGCGGTCCCGAAGGTCCGCGTCCCGGCATCTCGGTTTTCCAGGCGAGATTTTTTTCTTCTGTCATCTCTACAGGTACGGCACCTGCGTCGGCCGAACTCGTGCCACCTGTTCCACGGAAACTCCACCAGTCAGCGGATACGGATTGCATCGCGGCCAACCCGCAGGTCAGTACGCAAATCGTCGAAAGTGTCAATTTGATCATGTTGATTGTCCGTTGGCTTGTTAGTCGTTTCGAGATCTCAAATTGATTGCAAATCATTCTTCGGCCCCGGCGACAGGAGCAACCGGCGTGACTGCCTGGCCGCTGGTATCACAAATTCGAAGCTGGAACATCCAGTTCTGTGCCCAGGGTTGTTCCTGTTCGTTTTGACAAACCTTGAACAGGATCGAATTCTTGCCCTCGACCAGTTTCGTGGCCCCACTGAATTGATCGGTCTGCATCCCGACGTGATAGACTTCATTGTTGATGACTTCCACTCCGTTGACCCAAACGCGATTGGCATTGATGCAGCCGATGCGGATCTCGACATCCTGGTCTTCAGCCGATTCAAACTCGGCCCACGCATAGGCAATCGCGCCCTTTTCGTTGCCAAGTATTTCATTCAAGTCGACAACCCCAGACTGGGACAACGTGTTGTGGGCCATCCAGCTAACCGGCTCACCGGTTTTCGAATCCGCATAGCTCGCTTCGATGTCGATGTTGGCCGGGTCCGTTTCCGGTCCATACGCGACTTCGAACCCCGCTTCGTCAGTATTGTCAAAGGGACCGACGATTTGCCATTGCGCGATCGCGCCAAGTTGTTTTTGCAAGTCAACTTGCAAACCGTGTTCGCCAAGCCGTTCGGCAATGTCCTCGACCTGTTCAACATCCCGCGCTTTGGTAAGCACATATCCCAGCATGCCGATCGCATCGGCCGCTTCCGCTTCCTCGGCTTTGCCAATCCAGTTCGCGACGCCCATTTGTCGAAGCGGCAATGACGGATCCTCGATCAGACCCGGAATGTTCCGCTCGGCAAATGACTCGTCGCGCGCCGACAACAATTCGAAGGCCATCAGTCGTCCCATTTGCGAGCGCGAATGATCATTGAAGTACTCCATAATCTGACGCTCGGGCATCTCGCCCTTGTCCAGCGCCGTCTGGATGGCTCCGCGTAACCAGTTCAGCGCAAGTTTGCTTGCTCCGTCCATGCCTTCCAGCAAAAAGGGCACATCATCGGCAACAGCGTGATTCAGGACCTCCATGGCCTTGATCGCCTCGTCGTTGGATTCACCACCGGGCTGGATTTGCTGAATTACCTTGATGGCAGCCTGCAAGTCGGCGTCCTGCGCATCGACTTGAGTCGTACTCGTGGCCATAAGCGTTACGCTGGCCAACAGGACAAAAAACAGGGGTCCGGATCTGGTCATGATGTAGTGTCCCAAAGTGGGCGGGCGTGAAATGATCTGACATTGTAAGCCGCCCATGTGGCGGTACCAGCGTGGCAGTTGTTTGCGAAGTTACCAGGCCACGCTTATACTTGCCACGAATTCGGCATTCATTCAGGCATTTTGCGGAGAGCGAGCATGAACCA
>JBPCVB010000813.1:0-7143 GCA_051010855.1 Pirellulaceae bacterium
CACGCGCTGACTTCATCAAGCGGATACAAGTCAAATGGATCGTTCGTGGCTACGACGATGGCGCCGTTCTCGCGCCGCACCGGAAACAACGTTTGTCGGAAGATGATCTTTTGCGGGACCGAATCCAGCAAAGTCAGATCGACATCAACCGATCGCAAGTCGATGAAATCCACTCCGACTTCCTCAGCCAGCGCACGCAATGCTTCGACTTCCTTGACATACCCCTTGTCAATCGCGTTGCGCAGGACCTGGCCAGCCTGACTCGCGTTGTCACGAATCAGTTCGAGTTGGGACTGGTTGATCAGTCCGTGTTTGAGCAGGATTTCGCCAGTGTCCATGGTGGATGAAGGTGCGAAGTGAGGGACCTTGTTTTCGCGGTCCGCGGGCTCGGCTGGTTGGAGAGGGGGTGGTGTCGGACAGCAGCTCGAGATGTGCGCTGCCAACTGCCTATCTTACCAAGATCAAGGCTTCCCCAAACAGCATCGGGCAGGGGTGCCCGAATTGCTTCCCACGGAACGAACGGTTTTTCCGATCAATCCGACGAAACGCACCGCGCCCGAGGTAAGGGAGAACGGGGGAAGCGTTTTCGGCGATGCGCTTCGTCCAACTGATCGAACGCTTGATTAAACCCCAATTCGCCTTTCAAGTTTCGAGATTGGCGTTTTTCCCGCAAAAATTGGGTGTTTGCGGCAGCGAAGCGGCGACCGCTGGACACTTGGTGCCTACCCCACCAGGTTTGCCACCGTGTTTACGCACCTGGCATTCAAAGATTTTGAAAAAGGTCCCGGTGGGTATCGCCGCGAGCCCAAAAAAGCAGTCAGGGCGACGGGCACCGAACTGCAGCAACGATTTGCAGGCTTGACGAACGTCTTGTCAGGTGACTGATAGTAACCGGTCGGCTGAATGGCAGATCCCAGGTTTGACCAGTTTCGGATTTAGTGAAGCCGCGCGGTCGCAGTTTGTTGCATTCGCTGGTCTTCAGGAAAGCAACTTGCCCGCATCCAGGCGTTCGGCGATGCGATCCAGACGCCGGGTCAACTTCTCGAACCAGCCAGCTTTGTGCAATTCGGCCAGAACCTGCTCGTTCAAACCGCCTTCGGTCAGGCAATCGTGGGCCAGCGAGTTGAGTTCTTCGGCCGAGCAGCGAGTCTCCATCTCGGCGAGGCTGTGAACCATGTGAGACGCGTAGTCGGCCGCCATTTCCGGAGGCAGGCCATGGTTTTCGATCCATGCGGCGATTGTCGCCGTCAGTCGGTGATGGGCTGCCATCACCGAACTGGCGGCCGAGAAGGCCGAAAAGTGATCTTCGTTTTCGATTTCAATAGCGTGACCACAGCGATTGAACACCGATGCGATTTCCGGGTTGGGTGGATAGATCGGCAACGGCCCAACACCGTGTACGATCGGCGGCAAGGGAATGATCCGATGCGCGCGAGTGACGGGCGTAACCAGCTCGACGATTTCTTCGATCGTCAACGCGGCCACCAGACTGATCAGAGTCTGGTCGCTGCGAAAATCCAGTTCCCGCAATACATCTCGTGCATGTTCCGGCAGTACTGACAGAAACACCCACTGGCTGCCATCGACAATCGACTGGTTGTCCGTCTCGATTCCCACATTGGCGAACTGGTCAGCCAGTCGCTGGGAACGGGCAGCTGTTCGCTCCGAAATAAAGACCTCACCGTCGAAACCAGCGTGTCGGATCAAGCCGGTAATGACTGATTCGGCGATTGCGCCCGTGCCAATAAAACCCAGGGCCTTTGGATCCGCAATATTCACCGGTTGGACTCCTTTTGTTCGGCAACTGCCTGTTTAATTTCGGGCGGCAGCTTGAACAGATCATCGGCGATGTCGGCATCAAAATCAACTTCGGTGAACTCGATGATATCGCGGTTCATGCCGGTCCGCATTACGACTCTGGTCAGCACCTGAATATCACCAACCCGCCGAAACTCGTACTCTGTCACAAGCTCACCTTTTTCGCTGCGGACCAGCATTCCGGATTCCTGATCAAAAAATGCGGCAATTCCTCCACCTGAAGCATTGGTAAATTCCAGTCGCCAGGTCCGCGCGTCATCGATCTGTTGTTCTCCCGCGAATCGTATGTTGCCTTTGAATTCGAGCCACGCCAGAAAGGCGTACGGCAGTGGCAACCCGCGTTGCCTGAGAGTTTGGCCATCGACACTATGAAGAATGGGAGCCTGCCCGGGTGACACGAACCAGCCGACGTCGCCATTGATCACTTTGACGAGCAGCCCGTTACCGTATTGGGTCCAGATTTTTTCAGGTCCCTTGATACGAATGATGATGGGCGATAACTCCCCGGCACCAAGACTGCCGGTACCGGTGATCTCAAGAGACTCGATGGCAGCAGACAAGGCCATCTCACTGCCCATGGCCTCGATACACCCGGCGATAATTTCCTGCGATCGTTCGTCAATGTCAGATTGGCCGCGAGCCGTGCCGCAGGTCAGTATCATTGTTAGCACTGCAACGGAATTCAGTAGCCAGAATTCTCTCAAGGTGTCTGGCATTATTTCACTCTCGCTTGTCTGACTGATCCTGCTGCTGGTCCGTATCGACATCCTTTAGCGCTTCAGGCATTTGGAAAACTTCGACCGGTAACGGATCATTGACGTTGATCTCGTCGATCTCAAAAACCTGGTAAACTTCCCCGGGGTCGGCTCCAGGACCGTCGAAGATCTCGACTTTTGAGAGAATCTCGACATCGTTGATTAATTTGTACCCGAATGCCGAACCGGCACCGTCATGTTTCTGAAAGACCAGCAGCTTTGATTCCTGGTCGAAATATCGCGTGAACTTGTGATCTCCCTGGTCATATGTGAATTCCACTTTCCAGGCCGGCTTGCCGGCAAATTCGGCAGCTCCTTCAAACCGCACGGTTCCCGGAAAGCTGTTCCAGGAGGCAACGACGTTGGGCAATGGAAAGAACTCGCGAATCAGAGCAAGTTGGCTGGCATCGAGCCGGCGTGGCGGCTGTCCTTCGATACCTGTCCAGCCATCAGGCCCGTCGAACGTCGAAAATATCTCGCCCTCACCGTGTTTCATGTGAAATTGGTCTTGGCCACCGACGATGATCAAGATCTCCTCGCCTGACTCTTCATGCTGCACTACTCGGGTCGTGCCGCGTAGCGTCAGAGTGTCGATGCCACGCAACCGCATGTCCGTGCCCATGGCGTCGACACAGGCTTCGATGATTTCGGTCGAGCGTTCGTCGATGTCTGAAGTCTGCGCATACGCCGACGTGACATGTCCTGCCAAAACAAGAAGAAGTACTTGAATGCGTATCATATTCGCCGCCGTCTATTGATCGCTGTCACCTTGTGCGCCGGTTTTTGTACGGATCTGCTCAGGCAACTCAAAGATGTCATCCGGAAACTCAGTATCCAGATCAAAGTTCGTGTATTCGGTGACACAGCTTCCCGTTCCACCACCAAGGTTTTGGCAAATGTAGCTTGGCAAAATCAGGCCATTGAAATCGGTGTAGGCGTATTCGTCCCAGCCAAACGAACTGAATTCCTGTCGTATCAGCAAATGCGTCTGTTTGTCAAAGTACCGTCTTATGGTTTTCGTTTTCCCGTGTCTTAAATAGCTAAATTCCAAAAGATGCGTTTTGATTCCGCCCACGTCAAGTTCACCAGCATACTGCACCATGCCGGGGAATTCTCTGAGACCAATAATCTGTTGCGGCCAAGGTGAAAAGGTGCTGACTGAAACTTTGTTGTCTAGCAGAACCTCGTGATTTTCACCCGGCCGGAAAATCACGTATCGTCGATCTGACAACAAAATAGAGACTCGCCCTGCCGCATCGTCCTCCCAACGTGAATTACTGCCTTGTATAAAAAGTTTCACGGCGCGTGGTGAATGCTGGTTGCCACGAAATGACATGCTGGACGTCACGTCGCACCGAAGCGAATCAACATCGGACAAAGCCATTTCCCCGCCCATGGCTTCAATGCAGGCGTCTATGATTTCGGCCGATCGATCATCGATATCGGTGGTCTGCGCGGGCACGGGATTGCATATTGCCGTGATGCACAGCGCGAGTGCGGCGATTGAGATTTGAGTCTTCATTTTGAACCTTGTTTGTGAAGACGTTGATCAAATGGTCAGCCGTGGTGGTATTCCGGCCGCAAAATATTCGACCTATTCGTCCCGGTCCGCATTTCTTTGGGTCAATTCTGACTTGATCTCGGCAGGCATTTCAAAAATTTCGTCGGGAATTTCGACGTTAATTTCAATCTCGCGAAAAACGACATGTTGAGGCAGGTCGATGTCGTTAATCCTCCGCATGCACACAACCTGAATGTCATCCACCTGTCGATATTCGAATGAATGGTCACTTGTGCCCGTCGTCTGCCGCACCATCAGGCCGGACTCGTTGTCAAAAAATCGCTGCAGGAGCAATCCTTCGGGACTTTCGAATTCGAGTTGCCATGTCTGCTTTTCATCGACGGTGGCTTCTCCAACAAAGCGCACGCGGCCTCGGTATCGATTCCAATCCGCTACAACGTGGGGCCAGGGTTTCATCTCGCGATAACGCAGATGACTGGCAGGCTCAAATAGACTTGATGTACGAGTCACCCACGTTGCCTCCGGTGTGGAAATCGAGCCGGTGATGGCACCGCCGTCGGTCGCGGACATTTCGTAGGCGACCCTGTCTCCGCTAATCTGGATCTCAATTATTTCCTTCGATTCAGCGCCTCCGGGGTTGGTAACGTGTTCACCGCGCAGACGCAGCGTATCGACACTGTGGAGCGCCATTTCGCCACCCATGGCTTCGATACATGTGTCGATAATCTCAACCGATTTTTCATCGATACTGGAAGTCTGTGCGGACGCTGTCGGGCCGATATCAAGGACGGCCACAAGGATCGCGGCCATAATGATTCGAGTCACCATGCGATGCCTTTCCAAAGTTCCCGTAGTCGTTATGGACGGGAGAGTGCCGTCCTGCGGAGGACGGTAATCTTCATCGGCGGCTGGAAGCCACCGCCAGGATGTTATGCTCGCGACAAAAATTCGCCGGTTCGTGTATCGACCTTGACTCTCTCTCCCTGTTTCAAATATTCGGGAACGTGCACGATATATCCAGTTTCCAGGGTAGCCGGTTTGGTGCGAGCAGTGGCCGAGTTACCTTTTACTCCTGGATCGCACTGGGTGACTTCCAGTTCCACCGAGTTGGGAATCTGCATTCCCACACATTCTTCGTTGTAGATCAGGCCCTGAATCCCCTCGAGGCCTTCGGTGATAAAGTTCAGTTCGTGCTGCAGGTCTTCCAGCGGCAGCGTGTATTGCTGGTAATCCTGCTGGTCCATCAAGTGCATGTGCGTGGCATCGCTGTACATGATGTTGACCTGTCGACGCTGAAAGTCGGCAGCCGGCAGCGATTCGCTGCCCTTGAGTGTGATGTCGACCTTTTGTTTGTTGACCACGTTGCGGCCGCGGAACTTGTACAGGGTTGCGGCGCCGCGAGCCGAAGGTGACTGGACGGAAATGGACTCGATAATCACCGGCGCGTCGTTGTAGACCACGATGCCGCCGTTTTTTATTTCCTTGGCTTGCAAACTCATCTGCTACAAAACTCCGCCGTCGCGTGCAGCTGAACGATGTCTACATCAGGGACTGGGACGCCGGGTCCAGTGCCACGCCGTCGCACAATTTGGCCAGTGCGTCGAGCACCAGCAACAATCCGCCGGGATCAAGGAACTGATCGTCTTCGGTGGCAGTGGCTATCTCCTCAAAATGGAAAATATCGAAACGGGCGTCGCACGTCTTCAGCTTGCCGAGCTTGGTGATGTCGTCGCCAGACAGGGTCATGGTGCGCATGGCTTCTTCCAGTTCCTCGACCTGCGCAGTAACTTCCTCGCCGACAGTGAGTACGATGTCCATGGCCGAGAAATCACGCGGCGATTTGACAGTCAGGGCTTCAAACCCCTGGTCGGATTCGGCGAGATTCACCGTTTCGTATCGAGGACCAAGTTCGCCGAGCACCTTTTGGATGTCCGCCGCCTTGGGGCAGTTACCCCGCTCGAACAACACAAAAAAGGTCTCGCGGTACTGGTAGTTGTTGTCGCCGAATAATGACACCGCAAATTCCTTTGCCAGGTTAAAAGTTGCCTGTTTCCACACGACATAATGTAACTACTGGGCGAGACAATTCACAGCATCCGGTTAAACAATCGTTATCGAGGGCTCATAATCATCTGGGCGAATCGATTGAGCATTTGCGTTCGATCCTGACCAACGACGCAAAAACTTCCTGCTTTTCGACGGCTCTGGAGAGTCAAAGTACGAACACACTTCGAAGTATCCCGTCAGTCTATGTCTTACATTCTTGCTCTTGATCAGGGAACGACCAGTTCGCGCGCGATTGTCTTTGATCGTGAAGGCAGAAATTGTGCGGCAGCACAGCGTGAATTTCAGCAGATTTTTCCGCACCCGGGTTGGGTAGAACATGACGCTAATGAAATCTGGTCGACACAGCTGGACGTGGCCCGCCAGGCTATGAACGCGATGAATTTGTCGGCGGGCGATATCGCCGGAATTGGCATCACCAATCAGCGAGAAACGACGGTGGTGTGGGAGCGTGCTACGGGGCGACCAATTTGCAACGCCATCGTGTGGCAGGACCGGCGGACCGCCGGGGCCTGTGATCAGTTGCGCGATCAAGGTCTGCAATCTCTGGTTCAGGAAAAGACCGGACTCCGCATCGACGCCTATTTTTCGGCAAGCAAGATCCGCTGGATTCTCGACAACGTCGACGGGGCGCAGGCGCTGGCCGTCGCGGGCGAACTGGCATTTGGCACGATCGACTCTTGGCTGGTCTGGAATCTGACTGCAGGCGCTTGCCACGCCACCGATGCATCGAATGCCTCGCGAACGATGCTGTTCAACATTCACACCGGTAACTGGGATGATGAACTGCTCGAAGTCATCGGCATCCCCCGATCGATGCTACCGCAAGTGTACTCGTCCAGCCAGGTATACGGTGCAACGGCGAATAACCTGTTCAATGGAGCGATCCCGATCGCAGGTTTGGCAGGTGATCAACAAGCTGCGTTGTTCGGACAGGCATGTAACAGGCCCGGTATGGCAAAAAATACTTACGGCACCGGCTGT
>JBPCVB010000814.1:0-6304 GCA_051010855.1 Pirellulaceae bacterium
CTTTCAGCCATTTCACGTCTTCGTGCCCCAACCGAAAATCTTGAACCGACAGCATGGTCATGGCAGCGATGTGGTTTGCCGTCTTGCATTGGCGTCTGTCTGCCATCGCGAGTAACGAAATAGATCCATTCACCACACCAGTCACAGGTTGTATCCTTACCCATCTTCTCCATGCCTCCTTGCATAGGAATCGTCAGTGGAACGTCGTTAACACTACTCTTGATAGCAGCGTTTTGTTCCTGGATTTCTGAAAAGTTTCGATTTGGTTGTGAGGTCAATAACGCTGCGCCAGCGCGCAAGAATTGTGCAGTCATCTACTGTTTTGTTTACCAGCGGTAATTGTTGACACCGCCATGTGTGTCGTTGGCATCGAACCACGAATCCATCAATTCGAACCAGTTTTCCACCGCACCGTTGCCGCGAATCGCTCCGTCGGCGCACCAGGCGTACTTTCCGAACGCGTAACGAATGCTTCCACGATCGTCCGGGTTGTACCAATCAAATGTGGCCCATTGCGGTTGGTCACGCCACAAGGCATCGCCATCCGGAAACACAATGAAGACTCCGTTTTTGCCCGGCTCAAAATCTCTGTACGATCTGCCTCCAAGAGAGGCCACCACGAATCGGTCCACGGTTGTCATCACATCCCTGGCTCGCGAACGGACGGCTTCAGTGCATTCCTCACTTCTTGAAAACCGGCTTGCCAGGTCATAAAGGTCAAAATGTGGCGAGACAACCCACATGCGCGGCGAACCTTTGCCTCTGTGCATATAGTTCATGACAAGAGGCCGCCTGTCTTCACCGCGGATCCGCTCAGCAATGTCCTTGCTGTTACCCTCGGCAAGTGCAACGGCCAGTTGGTCAACCGATTGCTTGACAGCTTCAGCGGTCGAAAGATCGTAGCAGCCCCAGGACTCTCTGAAGCTGCCGAGACCAGCTTGCTCAAGACGTTGTTGCATGAGCTCAACGGCGACTCTACCGAACGAAACGCCGTCGGCCGGAACATCCTTGTCTGCCATCGATCGGCCCAGGATTCCAGCTTCTTCCAGAATCTCACCCATCGGAGCCGGCGAGCTGGCTGGAGGGGTCGCCAACATTGCCGCGGTGGAAAACTGACCTGTTCCTGGACGTAGCTGATAGGCATTTTCGATACTGCCGAATGAACATACGTCGAACCAAATCAAATCCACGGACTCTGATTCGCCAAGAACTTCGGTCATCTCCGCGACATATAGTGGATCGTCAAACTCGTCGTGTTCTTCATCGGGACTCGAAACGTCCGGGCAAACGCTACGGCAGTCGCCGTGGCCAAACACAATCAAGGCATACTTCTCAGCGGGAGCAAATGTCTTTCCAAAAGCGATGAACTTGCGCAGTGTTTGGGCATCGCCACTATTCGCTTCGAATTTCGATTCGAGGTCGATCTCCGGAAATGCCGCTCCCCCCGAGACCCGGTGCCAGTTTCCATTTTTCAATTGAAAAAGACGCGTATCTTCGAAGTTCTCACCAAGAAGTTTGTAGTCCTCGGAATGGCCCGGCGTCCGGTCAATGAGCAGAAGGACTTCACCGCGTTGGCCCTCAGAGGACAGTAACTCCAGCGACTGCAGGTGCGGCATGATGTGCTCTTCCGAACTACTGTCCACGCCGCCATAGATCAAAACCGTCCAGGGGGTCTGGTCCCCGGAGTTGTCCTCCTGTGCATTGCCAGGCCGGGTCGTCAACGCTGGAATAACAAGGACTGCAGTCAGGCCAATCATCAAATGGTTCCTGGTCCAGATCATTGTTTTGTCCTCTATACAGGATCAACTTGCGTCCGCCTTGTCGCGAAGAGCGACGATGTTCAGTTCACGACCATCAGCGACGGCGTTCTCGTTTGAGATTCGCTGCCGCTGGTCAATTATTGGGACTGAATAATGTCGCTTGGAGCAAGACACCGTCTTCGTCCTGGTCCGACTCGAAATTCACACCCGGAAGGCATCCGCGAGTCCACGGACGCAATTATTACTGGTGCGAGGTTTTATACAGACCTAAAAGAACCGATCGATGAATCGTGGATCGAGTGGGATATCGGAAACCTCGATATCGGCGATCAGGTCGCGGTGCAACTGGGAATCGCGATTCATCATCAATTGGCCGATCTCGGCCCACGCCCGCTGCAACTTCGGTGATGACTGCCGACCTTTCATCCGCAAGCGCGCTTCCATGTCCAGCGCCGCGGCCACTTTCAAGTAGTCGGGCGAGGATTTGTCGAGCGACAACGCGAAACACAGCGACGCAAGATTATGGCACAGCTGGTCAAACACTCCGCCTTCATCACCTAGCAGAAAAGTCTGGTCTATGAATTCTGTCTGGTATTTTGCAATGATCATCAGGATGCGGCGTCCCAATACGCGGTTACGTTTCAGGGCGCGGCGAATATAGCGTCGTTTTTCAGGGAACAGGTTGTCGACGCCATCCAGCGTACCGGTCCATGGATTGAATGAACCAAGAACCGATCGCATCACATACATGCCGAATTTGGCCATGGGCATCAGGGCAAAGCCTCCATCGACCTGAGCCACACCAATCGGCTGCAAGTACCGACTGCGAATTTCCCGAGTCATGGCATTGGGGGCACCGACATCTGCCAGCACCGGGTTGGGGCCTTCATAAACTGTCGCGATCGTGAACTCGTGCATGTTTTCGCCGATGTAGTTCTCGATCGGATGCTCGGGCATCGCCTCATGGTGGCCGGTGGAAGCAAACGCGTTCGGATCACCGCTGGATTGTCCAGCGAACTTTCGCGTAAACTTTCGTCGCTCATCCGTGTGCACACTGCGTCCGCCCTGGATCTGGTAACAGTTGATGGCTGTCTGCAGCAGTGCCTTGGTCGCATAAACCTTGGCAATCATGCCCTGCGTTTCATCCCGGACGCCATTGGCAGCCAGTCGAAAACACAGATCACCGAGTACGCGGCCGGCCAGTCCGTGCGCCGTCGCGCGACCCACCCACGTCTGGATGCGGGGCGCGTTGCCGATTGGCTTGCCAAAAGTGCTGCGGAATGATGTCCACCCGCCGCCATTGGGTGCCTCGGCATTGGGGTCAGGGGTCGACTCACCGTGTTGAGCTTCGGGATCGAGAATAATGTGCGCGAGTAACTTGAAAGTCTTGGCAGCGCTATTAACGCCAATGCCGCCCCGGCCCTTGGCCAACGAGCTGAATGCCTGAGCCAGCCCTTTGCCAGGAGGCCCCAGCAACGTATTGGCCGGCACGCGATAATCCTGCAAACGGAACCGGGCATTCCACAAGTAGTCGAACGCCGTCAGATCGTTGCGAATCATCTGGAAGTTGTCACTGTCGGCTGGCGGTGCCTCAAACACGATCATGCCCGAATCACGGCCCGCCTTCAGGTCGTGACCCTGCAGCTTGACCACCAGAATACAAACTCCACCGTAGATCACATTGGTGATCGGCCATTTGACGCCATCCAGCACGTATTCATCGCCCTCCAGTCGGGCGGTCATCGACAGGCGACTGGGGTCGGCACCGACACCGGGTTCGGTCAGTGCGAACGAGCCGAGCAATTCGCCACGAGCCATGCGCGTGAGATAGTATTCCTTTTGTTCGTCCGTACCGAAATCGAGCAGGGGAGTGACCGGGCCAAGGAAATTGTGCACTTCGAACATCACGGCCAGATCCGGATGTACAAAGGTCAGTGCGCGAAGCAACGGTCCGAGGTCGCCAAGTTTGGCCCCACTGCCGCCGTATTGCTGTGGAATCGCCAGACCATAGAAACCGATTTCAGCCAGCCCGCTGATAATCTCGTCGCGAAACAGCATCTTTTCGTAGTCGAGCAGCGTACCGGCCTTTTTGTGATTCATCAAAAAGTCCAGCGACTCAGCCATCACCTTTGCCACCTCGGGCGATGGCGAAAACGTGCCGGCGTGAAACTCGGCTGCACGGCCTTTGCCGAACAACGAAGCGATCGTCGGAGCCTGACCGGAGAATTGGGTCTCGGCCGCCTGATCGGCATCGTCCAGAGCGGAAAGGGCTGCAATCTCGTCGGCTGACTTGCCCGCCTGCTGCAGAATCATGGCCACCGCATCCCGGGTGGAATCATCCTTTGGCGACGTTTGCGCGGGATCCAGTTCGGGCTGGGAATCGGTTTTCAGCATCGAATCACTTCAAATGAAAAATGTTTGGAATCGGGTTTCCGGTCGATTCGGGCAGTAGGATGGTTTCCCGAGATTCTAACCGAAAACGCCCTCAAACGCTTGGCGTGTTTCCCGTTTGCGCACTGATACCTCCATCGAGATACTCGGGAAATAAACCGGAGAATTGCCCGGAGATTAACTCAACAACGGGCAAGCATTGGCTGCAAAAGCTACTTTGCCTTGAGCACGAATCCCCATTCGGAAAAGTAATCGTTATCCGGACTTAACACGTCAGAAAACATCCACTTTCCGTCCAGTTTCGACAGCTCGACCACATACGTTTCCTCGCCCTCTGCGCCAATTTTCACCCAGGTCTCTTCAAGCATTCGGCTGTCCAGAACCTGGCCATCCCAATCGATCAATTCCTGAAACGCATCCTCCGACCACGACGAAATCATCTTGAGATGTTGCTCGATGCTCAGTTCTGGCGGTGCCGATGTTTCGGTGCTGCCGGACGGCTCGTCTTTTCCAAAGTCATCTTCTGAAGCTCCCTTGTAGTCATTGCTGGAAGCCCTTTCGACCTGTGCCTCGTACTCTGCCAGTCGTTCCTGCGTAACCAGTTCTTTGAGACTCTCCAGATCCTTGTCCTGAAATGCGGTGATCACAGCGTGCAACAGGTTCAAACCATTTCCAAAATCCTGCGAGCCGGTCGGTTCCGATTTCCCCGCCGGGATGATTCCCTGATTGCTGTGCTCGCTCAGGCCAAGTTGTTCCTCGTCCCAATGAAACATACCGTGATATTTCCATTGGCCATTTTCCCAGATCATGTTTACGACTGAGTATTCAGTGACGATTTCTCCAAATCGCTCTTCGGAGTCGGGGTTTTGTTTCATATCGCTGCCGGTATCCACCTCGTGTTCGCCGATGATAATTCCCAGCCGTCTCTGCATCCTGACTTCAGGAAAAGTTCCATCCCAGTCACGTACGGCCCGCCAGGCGTAATCATCCTCCGACGTCATTGCCTCGTAGCGCTGGCCACCGGGCTTGAATTCCTCACGGACATCTTCCGGTATTTCGACAGGCGTCATTTCAAACAGGGCGTCGAAGTCCTTACTGCTCCACGCTTCAACGACGCGACGTGCCGCGGTAGTAATGTCTTCGTAGTCCGTCGACGACAGGTCCTGGGATTCCCGGCCTGCGTCCGTTTCGTCACCAGATTGACAACCCGGCAAGCAAAACAACACCAGTACAGCGATCCAGCACCCTATTTGAGTCTTCATCTTGATACCTGTCGAAATCCAGCAATCGGTTCATGTTTTTATAGCCGTGTTTGCGGGCGTGCGCGCACCTAAACCCCTCAATCTGAATTTTTCGTGACATTTGGACGCAGGTCTATCACGGCTGCCGCGGCCGCGGATATTTGAGCGTTTCTACGTATTCCAGGCCGACATGTCCCCTTTTCATCCGATTTGGCGATACCTGTGTAACGCGTCAGACGAAAACTCGCTGACAAGTGACACACGAAACACCGGAGCCTGCTCATGTCACTCGGATCGAACGCGACGCAAAACCGCAACTGGAATCAATTTGGCACTCTCGGCCTGGCCGACTCATTCCGCTGCGAGACGATTCTCAATCCTTCCCCCAGCGGCAACATTGGGATGCTGGCCAGCTTTCGCCGCCAGCCCGCTGCGTTGCTGGAACTGGAAAAGCCCCGCAAGAAAAACCATCGCACGACCGAACTATTGCTGATGGGCCTGATGCTTACCATCATCACTTGCGTGTCCATGATCGACGTTTACTGGTCGTTCAAGACTCAAGCCGTCCTGGCAGAAACCGAACAGAATCCGATCGGCAAGTGGTTGATCGATCGTGACGGTGGAGATATTTCACTATTCATGACGCTCAAGATGGCTGGCACGATGTTCGTCATCCTCGCCATCCCGGCGTTGTACAGTATTCGTCGCCAGTGGGGTTTGGTTGCAGCCGCAACGTTAACCGTCTTTCAGTGCCTGCTGCTGGTTTACTTCTACGTTGGCCACCAGCTGTTCCCGGCCGCGTTTTGACGCTCTCTTTGCGAATCGATTCATGGGAGGGCGAGGCTCCGTCCGAGCCGCTGATGTTTCCCCGGCTCGGACGGAGCATCGCCCTCCCATCACGCAAACCAGGAA
>JBPCVB010000815.1:0-5060 GCA_051010855.1 Pirellulaceae bacterium
GTCTCAGGCACTGCCGTCGCCGGAGTCCGGAATCATTTCCGAGATTGTGCATCCCGATGGCGCCTTTGTTCAGGTTGGAGACGTCATCGCGCGGATGGAAAAATCCGACAAGCCGGTTGCCGCGGAAAGCGAATCCGCAACGGCTCGTCCGCCAGCGGCGGGCGCGACCATGACTGGCGGCGAAACCGGCAGTGCGGGCGGTTCGGCGCGCGTGATGCCCGCGGCCCGACGATTGCTGGAGGAGAACCGGTTAACCGCCGACGAGGTTCAGGCCACCGGCCCGGGCGGGCGGCTTCTCAAGGAGGATGTCCTGGCCCACATTGCGTCTTCAGCCAACGGCGGCGCGAAGTCGCCGGTTGTCCAACCGGTGGCACCGGCGATCTCGCCGGTTGATGAAATCCAGGAGTTTAACGAACTGATTCCAGCCGAGTCGCGCATGGACGACCGCCAGCCAATGAGCATGATCCGCCGGACGATCGCGAATCGCCTGGTGGAAGCTCAGCAAACGGCTGCCTTGCTAACGACTTTCAACGAAATTGACATGCAACCGGTAATGCAGTTGCGTAGCAAGTACAAGGAGCCTTTCCTGGAAAAGCATGGAGTGAAACTCGGTTTCATGTCCTTTTTTGCCAAGGCCTCCGTTGAGGCGCTCAAACGTTACCCGGCGATCAATGCACAGATCGATGGCAACAACGTGATCTATCACAACTACTGTGACATCGGCATTGCTATTGGCGGTGGCAAGGGACTGGTAGTGCCAGTGTTGCGAAGTGTCGAGCGGATGAGCTTTGCCACAATCGAACGATCGATCGGGCGATATGCTGCGCTGGCACAGGACAACAAGATCAAGCCCGAGGATCTCAACGGGGGTACGTTTACGATCAGCAACGGTGGCGTTTATGGCTCGCTGTTGTCGACACCCATTGTTAATCCGCCCCAGAGTGGCATTCTGGGCCTGCACTCGATCCAAAAACGACCAGTTGCCGTCGATGATCAGGTTGTGATTCGGCCGATGATGTATGTTGCCCTGACCTACGATCATCGCATCGTGGATGGCCGGGAAGCGGTTCAGTTTCTGAAAACCATTAAGGAAGTTTTGGAAGAACCGGCCAGGTTGTTCCTGGAAGTCTAGATCCGCGACGAAAGGCCGTTACGGAATGGTCAGGGTATCAAGCCACGACTTTTTTGCCGCAACTTGATGGCGTCAGTAAATCTCGCTGGATTCACGGAAGCTGATCTTTCGAGCTCGCCACGTATCCGAACCCAAGCGCTCGGGATCACGCATATCAATGTTGATACGGCCGCGGAAATCCCGATGCTCCTCGAGGCGGATCAGTTTGCAAGTGAACAGGAAGCAATTGTCACTTTTGGCTGTCAGCCAATGGACGTTGTTGCGGTAATCGGAAATGCTGGACCACGTGCCCCTTGCAGCGTCCTTCTGGTCGAGTGTTTTTCGCACCACCATGTGCTCGTCCTTTTCTTCAAGGCGATCAAATAACTGCACGTCGAATTCTCCCGAAACGCACAGAAACGCCGACGTCATGTTGCCGTGTCCATGGGGTGGTATGTGCCGCCCCTTTTGCACATAAGCCAGCTTGCTGATCAGAACGCGATCGGGTTCCGGTCGACCGGCCGCGTCAGCGACGCCAGGAATTTCGATATCCAGAAAAAGTTCTCCTCGCCCACGCAGGTCTTGCCGGAGCATGGATTCCTTCAAGTCATCAAATCGCACCATGGCCAGCAAATCGTTGATGGGAGTATCACCATAAATTCGATCCATTTCCTCTTGCCATTGCAACGCGGATATGTCTCCATCGCCCAGTGCGGACGAGGCCTCTCGCAGGCGGCGTTTCCAGTTTTCCAGGCTGTCGTCCACATGCACTGATCCGCAGCCGGTTTTTGCCACATAATTCAGGAATGCTGCCGACACCAAAGATTTCGCACCAATGTTCAACGCATCTCGTCGAGTTACAGACATGTGGTTCTCCAGTCGTCGAATGGGTGGGATTCATTTTAGACGCTGAGCCGTCAGGTGTGAAATATTGGCCGCATGGTCACCCGACAACCCCATGGCCAATAGCGTATATTGTTGCCGGGTCGCCGCCTTCCCGCGACAAACCTGATTTTTTGATGCTGCGAATTTCGACTCATGAATGAAGTATCTTCCCGATCTGCCGATGAGCAGATGACCATCGCAGAACTAAAACAGCTCGTCGCAGAATTTGTCGACCAGCGTGACTGGCAGCAATTTCATTCTCCCAAAAATCTCAGCATGGCATTGGCGATCGAAGCTGCAGAGTTGATGGAGCACTTCCAGTGGATCTCCATGGAGGCCTCACGCGACGTGGTCGCCAATCCGGAGAAACTGGCAGAGGTTGCTGAAGAAATGTCAGATGTCCTGTGCTATTTGCTGGGGTTGGCAAACGAACTGAACATCGATATCTCGAGCGCCCTGGAGTCCAAAATGTCAAAGAACCGGGAGAAGTATCCGGCTGCTGTGTTCCGAGGCAAATACGGTGTGGAAGATCTTGATAACGGATAGCCCGCGCTAGACCGCGTTTGCTGCTTTTCTTTCCCCAGCATCCTTGTTTTTTCGCATCTGCGTCTGGCGATTGATATATTCGAGAAGTCGCATTGATTTCCGAAAAGTCAACAGCGGAGGAACAAAAAGATGAAGAAGAGAGCAAGGCGAAACGGGCTGGTGTTGGTTTGCACAGTGTTGCTTGTGGCGATCGCGCAAACGGGATACTCGCAAACGGATCCGCCGGTGCAGCGAATTATCGATCCTGCAGAGTTCTTCGAAGGCAAACAACCCCGGGAGGGCTATACATTTCTCGGATTCGGTCAGGATGAGTCGGGAGAAAAGGTAGCTGCGGATCGAACCGTAGACGTTGAGACAAAGTTCGCATTCGCTGGCGTGCGATTCCGCTGTCTGGAGCACGCAGGTCGCGTCGTTGTGGCCGGCTTTCGCTTCAAGAATAGCAAGACCCGGCAGCGATCACTGGGAAACTTCTTCGTGCACACTGAATCGAGGAAACGAACGTCGTATCGAGGGACGATGCGAATTGATTTTTGTGTTCCGGGAGATGAATCGGCGGGAGCCACCGTCGACAAGGTCGGCTTTTTTGCCGAGATCGTGATACCCGAGCACACTATAGTTGAGGCGTATAACGCCGCAGGACATCGCCTCGCCGTGACCCAGTCGACCGGAGAACGCACCAGCTTCATGGGATTTGATTCCAGTCAGCCAATTGCATATCTGCTGGTCAAAGCCAACCATTATCTGGATGTCGAACAACTCAACAAGGATTTCGCGATTGACGATCTGGTGTTTGACGCGCCGGTAGCCGCCCCAGGGCGACGATGGGTCTTGGAGCCGGCACTGGTCCGGGGGGACGGTACCAAAGCATCGGGAGCCGATGCAGAATTGGGCCTGCCCGGGCTGAAGTGGTATTACGGACCCGTGACATTCGATGAATATGAACATGGTGACTCGAGGGGAACGATGGCAATGCTCGACGACGGTTCGGTACTCCGTTGCAAGGCAGCCGACGAATCGTTTGTCTTGCTGGAAAGGCCTGAAATCGCAATTCCCGCAGAATCAGTCGTTGGCTACTGGGGTGCCAATCGCGTGGCCATGTATCCCAACGTACCGGCAGAAATATTTGCTGGCGACAAGGCGGTCGTGGTCAGCCCGCTGTACGATATTATCGTCGAGACACCCTCACTCGAGTTCGCGGAGGGCCGCCGTACGATAATCAATCTGCACGGCGCGGAAGTGGTGGGACAGTTCGAAGCCCATGCCGCAGCCCTCGCGGCCGATGAGCTGCGCCTCATCGATTTGTTCGCTTTCCATGGGATTTCCGATGTGACCATGATTAGCACAACGAACATACTGCCGATCTGGTTTGCACCGCCCGTTCAGCGGAGTAAAGGTACCGGGCTGGTCCGTACGTATTACGGTGAAGAGTATGTTCTCAGTGGCGGCGGGAGCGAAGCCGCATTTACGCTAACAGACCGCACCAATGAGGGACTGACTGTCGCGCGTGGCAATCAGACTATCGAGATTCCGCGTGACCACATCAGGGCATTTCAGATGCCAGCGAATCGCTAGTCGCGATGCGCAAAGTCGTCAACAAAGAGGGGCACCGAACTGTTTTGTTGGTTAGTACAAGTCAGTAACGGAGGGACAAAGATGAAGAGCGTAAGGCAGAAACGGCTGGTCATCGTTTGCACGATTTCGCTTGTGGCCATGGCCCAAACCGGATACTCGCAAACTCATCCGCCCGTGCAGTTGATTACCGATGCTGCGGAGTTTTTCGAGGACGGACTGGCAAAAGAAGGCTACACGCATATCGGATTCGAGAGGGATGCATTGGGGGCCGAAACACCTCGAGATCGTGAGCTCGACGTCGAAGCGACATTTGTTTATGCCGGCGCAAGAATCCGCTGTCTGACGCATTTCGGCCGAGTCGTGGTGAGTGGCTACAAATTCAGAAACAGCATTTCGGAAGGAAGGTCACTGGGGAATTACTTTGTGGATCCGGAAACGGGCAAAAGGATCTCGTATCAGGGTGTCATGCGGATCGACTTTTGTGTCCCGCAAGACGGAACTGCCGGGGCAACGGTTAACAAGGTAGGCTTGTTTACCGAAATTGTGATTCCCGAACACACGATTGTTGAAGCATACAACGCCTCAGGTCATCGAATTGCTGTAACGCAATCGACTGGTGAACGCACCAGCTTTATGGCGTTTGATTCCAGTCAACCCATTTCATATCTGCTGGTTGCGTGCAACCACTATCTCGATATTGAAAAACTCAACAAGGATTTTGCAATTGATGATCTGGTGTTTGACGAGCTGGTGGTTGATCCCGGGCACCGACTAGTCATGGAATCAACGGTGGTTAGAGGTGACGGTACCGAGGAAACCGGGGAGGCAGCAGAACTGGGTTTGCCCGGATTGGCGTGGTACCACGGTCGCATGCCGGTCGATTTTCGGCGTTCTGATCGACGGGCTCGGCGGATTGCGCGAACACACACGCGCGATGATGCTGACC
>JBPCVB010000816.1:0-8495 GCA_051010855.1 Pirellulaceae bacterium
GGATGACCCGATGCCCAAGCCAGGATTCTGGCGCAAGTGGTTTGTAGAGTTCCCGGCGCTTGCGCGACTGGTGCTGCGTACCGGCTGGAACTTTGTGCGTATCAAGTCCATTGTCCAGAACTTCGAAGACAACTTTCGCGAACACTATGATCGCTGGGACGCCATGGACTTTCTCGAGCTGGCGCCGCATGAGCTGCGCGAGCTGTATCACGAGATGGAAGATGCATTGTTGTGGAACTGGAAGGCCCCGATCATCAATGACTTTTACGTAATGATCTATTACGGCCTGCTCAAGAAGTTATGCAAAAGCTGGTGCGGCGATGAAACAGGTACGTTGCAAAACGACTTGATTTGCGGCGAAGGTGGTGTGGAAAGTGCCGAGCCCGCGAAAATGTTGCTGCGACTGGCCAGTGTGGCCGGCCAAAAAACCGAGTTGCGTGACGAAATCTGCGACGCGCCGCTTGAGGAGCTTCCGGCACGCATCAGCTCCAACAGTAACTACCGCGACTTCAACATCCTGATGGCCGAATATCTCGACCGATATGGTTTTCGTTGCATGAACGAGCTGAAACTGGAAGAGTACTCGCTGCGCGATCGTCCGGAGATGGTGTTCCAGGTGTTGCGCAACTATTTGCAACTGGAAGACCAGTCGGTGTTGGATGTGGACGCCATGCGAGAAAGGGAACTGGCCGTGCGTCACGAAGCCGAGCAGCGTGCTGACAAGGCGTTGGGAGGATTCCGGCTGTATCCCCGCAAGACGATTTTCCGTCACGTTCTGCGTTGCGCTCGCCGTGGTGTAAAGAATCGTGAAAACATGCGATTCGCACGGACCCGTATTTATGGCTTGCTACGCGAGATCCTGCGTTCCATGGGAACACAAATGGCGGTCGAACAGATCATCGATGGTCGCGAAGATATTTTCTATCTGACCATCGATGAGGTTTGGGATTACGTCAAGGGAACGGCTGTCACCACCAACTTGTGGGATCTGGCCCGATTACGGCGAGCGGAATTCGACGAATATCGCGTGCTGCCCGATCCTGACGACCGCTTTGAAACTTACGGTTTTGTTTATCGACACAACGAGTTTCGCAACCTGGCTGATGATCAAGTCGAATTCGAAGACGGCCAGCTGCGAGGTACCGGATGTTGCCCGGGGCAGGTGCAAAACGAGGTACGCGTGCTGGCCAGTCCCAGTGATGATATGTCGCTCTCGGGGGAAATCCTGGTGGCACGCCGCACCGATCCGGGCTGGGTCCCGCTGTACCCGGCGGTTTCCGGAATTTTGATTGAACGCGGAAGCGTGTTATCGCATTCGGCGGTAGTGGCTCGGGAGATGGGCATTCCGACGATCGTCGGAATCAGGGGACTGCTGGATCATGTGGCAAATGGTGACATCGTAAAGATGGATGGTGCGGCGGGAATCGTTGAGATTGTGGAAAAGAAATCACCGTAGCGGCGGCCTCCAGCCCCCGCGCTTTGCTCGCCCATCGATCGGTGGCTGGAAGCCACCGCTACGTGGCTATACAGGATTCCAGTTTTGACACCAGCCAAATTGCTGCAGCAACAGAATCATCAGGCCGCCTGCCAGTGATACAACGGCCCTGAGTCTTAACCACGACCGGGCAGCATCGCCCGGCGGCGTCGGACTAAACCATCGCATACTGCAAACCACCAACAGGCACGTCGTGCCTATGATCATGGCCAGCGCCGTCCAGTCCCACACGTTTTGCCATAACATGGAGATGGTTGTGACCGATCCGGCGACCACGATCGCAGCGAGTGCCCCGGAAAGCATACGCCTCGGCAAATCGTCGCGGAATTCAAAGGCAGCAAGATTGGCAATCGCCTGTCCCAGCGCTATGCAACTGGTTGCCACAAAAGGCCCAAACAACCCCCTGTAAATTGCGGGGTAACCAAGGTTCAGGCAAACGTTGGCCGCTGCCAGAAATAGTACCGGCGGGATCAAGCTATACGCTGCCGCCCGCACGCGAATTTGCCACGGTGTGTCATACCACCACGCGACCAGCAAGTAACTGCCAATCGCGATAAAGAAAACCAGAGCCCAATCGAGAGATCCCATGGCCCACAAACCGTAAACGGCAAGACAGCAAACAAGAGCTCCGCCGACGTTCAAGAGTCTGGAAAGCCGCGCCACGGCCAGCAACCCGCACAGCATGGCAATGAAACTGAGATTCTGGATCCACAGGTCATTCACATCCGTCTGGAACGTCTTGGTCAACACCAGCAACGTGCCCAGCGGCACCCATAAATTATCCGTGCCGTGCAAGGCGATAATTTCCATGCACGTGACCAACAGACCAATCAACGACGACGCCAGAAAATAATGTGTCCATTCGTGCGGCGTGTCTGCCAGCGGTTGCCAGATTGACAAAGGAATCATCACGACCAGAAAGGTCACGACAAAAAACGCCAGGGAGCCTTCAACACTCTTGGTCGCCTTCTCAACGCTAAACCGTAGCCGGCCGTAACGCGTCCCGATCAGCGCGGCCGCCGAATCGGCAACGGCCAGCACCAGCACGCAGACTACGTATTGCCAATATTGATCTGCGGCCAGCAAGAATAACAGGTAGATCACCAGCGGATAGAATTCCGTGCCGTGACTTGGGCGATCGATGCCATGGACACTCGGTAACCAGCCAAGGCGTTTGCTGATCACGAATAATAAAGTCATGCCAACAGCCAGGACCAGAACGGTCCAGTGCGATTGCAGAAGCAGAGGCAGGAAAAGGCAAATGGCGCCACCACCAAAATGCACGAGCTTGCGAGTCCATTCGACCGGCGGGTTGCGGAGTCGATGCCACAATTCAGCAAGCAGCAACAGGGTCACAAATCCGGTCGCAATCAATAACGCGTTACGAATTTCAACGCCCCAATCGAAACTCGCCGAATCTCCAAACAGAATCATGTGGCCTCCGCCCGCGACTGGTTTGCGGCCACTTCTTCAACGACCAGGCCACTGTAAAACCATGCACGATCCTCGGCGAACAGCTGATCCGCGAATTCCTGCAGAGAGTCGACGCGATGCCCAAGCTCCTCGGGGCAATGCCGGGGAACGAGCATATTCCAGTAAACCAGACGGGCACTGCGTCGCGACACATCCAGTAACTGGACAAAAATATCGCGGCAAAGATCCGGATTCAGATACTCGAAAACGTCGGACAAATTGAAACCGTCAAAACCGTCGTTGCCAAATTCACGAGCAGCCTGGTCGACGGGCATTTGTGCCAACGTCAGCCGGGAAAGGTTGTCGCGGATGGACGAAAACTGCTCAGGTCTCAAATAGTTTGGCAGCGCGTTCGCCGCGTAGTTGCCTGTGAGGATGTACGTGAGATACGGATTGTCGTGAGTTGGCAATTCGGTGATCGCGTGTTTTGTCCGCTCCAGAATTCGCTGGGCCACCGATCCCTCAACATAGCGAAAGAACTCGGGATCGCGGCCCAGTCGACCCATGACAAACCGACTGAAAAAAACGCGGAACATCATCCGCCAACGCAGGGTGTTCCAGTGCCGATCATAAAACTCAAATCGCTGTTCGCGCGATTTTGGCTCCAGCAGTCGAGCGACTTTTCTTCTGGAGTGCACCAGCGGCAGGGCCCGCGTGCGAAACTTGCGAAAGTAACTTTCGAACTTGCCACAGTGAATGACTCCTGCCTCGACCGAGTCCTGGTGGTTGTCCCAGTAAGCGCGTGCCGACGGCGATAACGAATCGCGTAGATTCCGCCACGTCGCCATGCGGCATTCTGACGGGTTCACGCCCAGAAAGGCCAACAGTTCCTCGTAGTCCAGGTGGGCAAATGCAGCTTTGCGCAATTCCAGGCAGGCCAGCTGGGCCGAACTTAGGTCGACCGCGACGACTTCCGCACCGGCTGCCAGCAGCGATAGCGAATTGTCACCGGCTGATGCAATGGAAAGAAATCGTTTTCCAGCGGCTGGCTGCAACGCCTCACACAGAATGTCGGCGTCTTCCCAGCAATTCGCATAACGCACCAGATCAAAATCGGCTCGCTCTTCAATGCGTTGTTCCATGCGAGAGTCCGTGAGGCCGCGTTATTTCTTTCGCCCGTATTGTTCGTGAGCCCTGGAAAAGTCACCGGCCGCCATCGATCCAATAATGGAAAGCTCAGCCACCAACACAATGGCCCCGCAAATCTCGGCGAACTTGCGAGCCTTTTCCGGTCCCAGACAACCCATCATCGCAAGACATTCCTGAGCTGTGGGTAACCCGGTCCCGCCACCCACGGTCCCGCAAATCAGGTTCGGCAGGGAGACCGAGATGTAAAGATCGTTGTCCGATGTAATGTCGACTCGCGTTATGCCCACGGCCGCCTCGGCGACGCAGGCGGGATCCTGGCCGCAAGAGATGAATAATGCGGCGAGCGGGTTGGCATAGTGACCCTGTATGCCAATCGAACCGCTCTGAATGCCACCCATCGCCGAGACTTGCCAGTATCGAAACATCTGCTCGACGTCGGTGTGCAAGAAACGCTTGACCAGCCGCGCCGGGACAGTCGCTTCGGCAATCACCTTTTTGCCTCGGGCGTAGGTAAACGCCTGCATGGTGGCTTTCTTGTCACCCGACATATTGCCATCAATAAACCAGTGGGCCGGTTGCACAGGTGTGTTTTCCACAATCCAGTCACAAATCGCCTGCGTCGCAATGGTGACCATGTTTTGACCGCCGGCATCTCCGGTCGAGTATTCGAATTTGAGGTAGATTTCCTTGCCCACGATGCTGGTCTGGATGTCCCGCAGTTTTCCCCACGACGTGGTTTTCTCGACGACGGTTTGCAGTTGTTCGGTCTGTGGCAACAACCACGCGAGAAAATAGCCCGCCTGCACCATGTTGTCGAACATAAAGCACGGAGCGCGATAAACGGTTTCCGTAAAACAGACCGATGTCACGCCGCCAGACATACTGGCGACCAGCGCGCCACGTTGGCAGGAAGCCACCAGGGCTCCCTCGGTGGTGGCCAGCGGTACATAAAAATCATCATTGGCCGCAGCGCCATTAACACGCAAAGGCCCGATCACACCCACCGGCACTCGTGCCATGCCAACGTAGTTTTCAATATTGCCCTGCAATTGCTCGGGAGGCAGCGGATTTGCGTCGTCCAGCAGTTGTATCAACTCGATCTCCCGCTCACGCAGCACCTGGAGTCGCGCTTCTCGGGCCTGTTCAGTCCATTCTCCAGCGTGCGGAACCCGCGGGGGCAACGGATGTTCGGAACGATCACGGGGTGACAGTCGCTCGAGCGATTCGTCGAGACTGAGGTTACCCAGCAGGCGAGCGAGAATGGCTCGCGCATGTTCATTCGGTACGGCCATAACGGGATTCCAGCGACATCAAAAGCGACAGTCTACCGCGCCGCAGTGCCTGGTCCATCGGCGGCCGGGAACAATTGGTAAGGCTCGGGTCTGGTCGTCTGGCCGCGGAGACGTAGTATGTTGGTGATTGTTATTGTGCGAGAGGAAGGGCATTGAACCCGGCAAATCAAAAACAACTGACCTATATCACCGCCGGAGCGGCCGGAATGTACTGCGGCAGTTGCATGCACGACAACACGCTGGCTCGCGCCCTGAACGAAGCCGGTTGCGACACGCTGTTGGTTCCTACCTACACCCCGATTCGCTCAGACGAAGAGGATGTTGCGGTGGATCAGGTATTTTTTGGCGGAATCAATGTTTTCCTGCAACAAAAGATCCCCCTGTTTCGGCATGTTCCCAAACTGCTGGATCGCTTTCTTGACCAGCCTTGGCTGATTCGCAAAGTCACCTCTCGGGCCATCGAAACCGACGGCAAGCTGCTGGGCAGTCTCACCGAGTCCATGTTGCGTGGCAGTGCTGGTAACCAGCGCAAGGAGGTGCGGCGACTGGTGTCCTGGTTACGAGATACCGCTCGACCAGACGTGGTGATCCTCTCCAACATGCTGATCAGCGGTTTTGTCCGCGAACTCAAACAACAACTCGATGTTCCAATCATCGTCACGCTGCAGGGTGACGACATTTTTTTGGAGAGTCTGGTCGAACCGTGGCACTCACGGTGCATCCAGTTGATCAGTGAATTGGACGAACATGTCGATCGTTACATGGTGCATAGCCGGTTTTATGCCGACTTCATGGCTGACTATCTGCAGCTTGATCACGCGAAGATGAGAATCACACCGCTGGGCATCGATACAAGCGACTTTGCCAGCGAATCGACTTCGGCCCCCGCGGATGATTCAAGCGTAACCATTGGCTATCTCGCCCGGCTCACCGAAGACAAGGGCTTGCACCATCTGGTGTCTGCATTTCTGGAACTGAAGAAGGATCCGAAGTTGCACCATGTGCAACTAAAAATCGCGGGGTGGCTCGGCCGGGATCACGAAGCCTTTGCCGAAGAACAATTCGCGCGAATGCGCGACGCGGGTCTGGAAGACCAGTTTGAATACCTTGGGTCGATCGAGCGTGCTGACAAGCTGCAGATGTTGCGCGACATCGATGTATTGTGTGTGCCCACCGAATACTGCGAGCCCAAGGGTTTGTATGTACTGGAAGCCATGGCGGCTGGCGTACCTGTCGTGCAACCGGCCCACGGCGTGTTCCCGGAACTACTTGAGGATCTGGATGGCGGGCTGCTGTTTGAACCCGGCAACCTGACGGACCTGTGCAACAAGCTGCGCCAGTTAATCGACGACGCGGCTCTACGTCAGCAACAGGGCGCAACTGGTCGTGCGCGAGTACTGGAAAGTCGCAATGGGTCTGCGATGGCTGCCGCTACACTGGACGTCGTTGATGAGTTGCTGGACGCAAGTGATTCCGGTTAGTCGGTTGTATTCGCAACAGGAACAGTTTCGGAAACGGAGTCCGCGGGAGCCGGTTCATCATCGCTTTTCGGCGTCCCGTTGGACTCAAGCAGACGATCGTCAAGTCGCTCGGGCATCGGTTCGAAGTGTGCAGGTTGTTGACCGTCCGAGATCCAGCCATCAATCCATCGCGCTGAGAGGCCCAGACCCACACCCAGGGCAATCAGAGCCAGGCGGGTTTTCAATGCGTGGCGACGTCGTTGCCGATTCATGATCGTGACAAGAGAAAAAACGTGGCTGCGGGGCCACAGGGCAGCATAACGGGTTTTGGCACAAAAAAACGACCGGGGAATTCCCGGTCGTTGTTTGTAGTTGATCAGGGCCGGAATTTACAGGCCGGTCTTGTCGATTACACGGCCATCGGAACGGTTCAGCAAGTCCTGTAACACCTGGTCCTCCACGAAGTCCCCGAAGTAGCGGGCCGAACCATCTGAAAACGCGAAGTTTGCCCCGCCAGGATGAGCACTTGAATAGCCAAGGGCGTAGGCATTCAAACCATCGCCGTCGTAATCCGTGTCGGCGTTGATTCGATAGTCTCGCGGGTCGTAGTCAGTGAGGACTGCACTTTCGTCCCCGTAATCCGAAGACGCACGCGCAACTTCGAAAGCGTTAAACGGGCCCATGGATACCGATGCCGAGCCGTCACCGCCCAAACCCGTTTCAGGAGAGCCAAGCGGAGTGTCGGGAGCGACGGCACTGCTCGGCGGTCCAATGCGAACCAGCAGGTTCGGATGGATGGCGCGTTCTACCGGATTGGTGGGATCAGCTGCGTTGGGATCGATACCGCCACGCTCACCAAACATTATCGTATTGGACAATCCATCGGTAATGTCGCGGAAACGCACGCGGCTGTTACAGCAGTAGGCGCCTCCACCATCGTTCAGTTCGCCGCTACCCACGACGCCAGTATTGTCGTTGTACTCCACCAGGGGATCCAGGATCAGGATACCGGCGTTGGCACCATAGTTCATCTTGGCCAGATTCATGCCGGGCCAGTTGGGATTAATGTCAGCCATCGAATCCGACGGGCAGGTGTACAGGTCGATTACCGTTTCGGCATCGTCGTCGATGACCGTGCCACCTGACGGAATTCCGTTGAACCAGTACTGGTCGCGAACTTCGTAGGTCTTGAACAGGTTACCCGCTTCGATTTGCGGCAGGATCAGAGTGGACCAGCCATAGCGGTTGTCCAGATCCGGCTCGGGTGGATTCACCGGGTTGGGCGGCAATGCAAACAACTCGACCCAGCCGGCCGGCAGTTTTCTCAATGACGATTCGTACGAGTGCGTTGCCAGCACGACCTGACGGATGTTGTTAAGGCATTCTGCGCGGCGGGCAGATTCGCGGACTTGCTGAACGGCAGGCAACAGCATGCCGACAAGGATTCCAATGATCGCGATCACCACCAGAAGTTCAACTAGGGTAAATGCTGTGCGTTTGATACCAGGCATGGGTATTCTCCTGAGGGCCGGTTGAGGTCGGAGTGACCGGACTATTTCAAGTACTTGGCGTAGAAAAGACAGGTGAGGAAAAAGAGAATAGTTGTGGACGGGAGAGTTTGGAAAAGTGGCGCAGACCACATCCACAGAAATCGAATTCGATCTAATGCTAACCGGTTTTGGCCAA
>JBPCVB010000817.1:0-3505 GCA_051010855.1 Pirellulaceae bacterium
TCGCTGCCGATGACGGTGCCGTTGCGTTTCAGTTCCAAAAACGGATCCGCCAATGCCGGCATCCCGTCGGCTCGGCCATTGGCGAGAAAATAATAAGTGCGGCCGGCGAAGACCTCGAACTCAAACGTGTCGCTATCACCAGTCAATTCCAGTGCATCGTACTTGGAGTAGCCGTCGTCCAGGCGAATGGTTGGCGCTGAACCCTTGCCATCGTCGGTCAGTTGCGCGACGGTCACGGCGTATTCTGTTCCGACCAGCAACGTGCCCTGGGACGCTTCGATATAGTGTTTGCCGGAGTAGCGAGCAGTATGCTGGAACCACAAACCGCCGGATCCATCGAAACGACTTTCGCTGTCGCCGAGCAGATCAAAAAAATTCAGTTCCGGCTGAATGGTGGGAGCCGACCCGTCAAAATCCATAAAGAACAGATAGGTCTGGCCGTATTCCAGATTGACAGCCAGCCAATCGAAATCAAACGACGTTTCATCATCGCTGCAGAGTTGAAAAACGCCGTCGTTCTTCTGTCCAACCAACGCCACACCTTCGGTGGTGAGGTCGGCAGTGACATCATGGCATTCCATGGATGCTACCCTTCTCTCCCAAAAAACAGTAAACAAGTGGGCATTGCCCAGGACGAGTTTTCGGCCCACGGGCGTGAGGGAAGGCGGGAATCCGCGTCGCCCGGAATCGGTGGCCGTACTATAAATCAAACAGGGTCGTAATTTAAATGGCTGTAGGGGGCCAAAAGTACCGCTGGTATTGGCAAACTCGGCAATTCTGCCGGATTTGACGGGTCTTCGTCCCCTCTGGTGCCCGACAGCCACGATCCGCGGGCGACCGCTCCTGCAGGTGCATAGTGAAAACGATCAAAGGCTCAATCTACGACTGGCCTAAATACTACGAATTTGTATACGGATCGGACTGGCAGGCAGAAACCGAATTCCTGCAGGGTTGTTTTAACCGATTTGTTGACGGACCCGTGTATCGACTATTTGAGCCCGCGTGTGGCACCGGTCGTCTGGTATTTCGACTTGCCCAAGCCGGTTTTTCGGTCAGCGGCATCGATCTGAACCCAAAGGCGATTGCCTTTTGCAACGAACGGCTGGAAAGGCACGAACTGCCGCCCAGCTGTTTCGTGGCCGATATCTGTGATTTCAAGCTGGATTCGCGGCAGGACGCCGCGTTTAACACCATCAACAGTTTTCGGCATCTGGAAAGTGAGTCGGCGGCGTTGCGGCATCTGAATTGTATGGCTGACGCGGTACGACCTGGAGGAATCTACGTATTGGGCCTGCACTTGCTTCCAACCGAGTCCGAGCCGGATGAAGAGGAGGCCTGGAGTCATCGGCGTGGCCACCTGCAGGTCAACACTCGTATGTGGCTGGTGGATCGCGACGAGGAAATGCGATACGAGACGCATGCATTTGTGTTTGATGTCTACACGCCGACTCGCCAATTCCGGATCCGCGACCAATTTCGGTTTCGAACCTATACACTGCCACAGTTTCTTGAACTACTGGAACAGGTTCCGGCCTGGCAGGTGGCGGCAGTCCATGATTTCGCCTATGACCTGGATTCGCCGGTACCGCTGGACAGCGAAACGCAGGACGCGGTGTTCATTTTGCAGCGTGCTGCCGCCTGAAATCCCTGTGCGTTGCCCGTCAACCGCGTGTTACAATTGAATTGTGCAGCTCTATCCTGAGTACTGAATATCAGACCCCAACCAGCAATGCCAGATTAATCTGGCGATCTTCCAACTCGTCACATGTCCTTTTCCAGCAAAACCTCCAACGGCAATTCGCCCCAAGTGGCGGGCGACACCAAATTCCGGCATCTGGCACCCCACGGCCAGCCGGAAAGCGTGCACGAGGTCAGCGAAGCGTTGTACAAACCGTTTCGGAATTCGGAACTCGGACTTCATTTGTCTGGCTGCCACATCGATCCCGTAGCCTTTGTGCAGACCGCTGCGGGAGATTACACGTTGCTCAATGGGGAAACGGTTGCGCCCGAATACGCCAGAACGCTGGGTTTCGAGCAGCTGGACGCAATGGAACAGCCTCCGGTCATTTGGCAGACGGATGAAAACCGGGAAACGATTCTGGAACAACTGGACACGCTGAAACTCAACGTGCCCCTGGCCCCCGCAAATAGTGGTCGCCAAACCATCATTTGGTGCAATCATGTGCATGGCACGTTGACCGCGGCGGCTGGTGAATCATCGGTGGATATCCCCTTTTCCCTGTGGGGCGTTCGCTTGATCAACGGCGTCGAGCAGTGTCCCGCGTGGCATTGTCCTATCGCGGATATTGATACATGGACTCTGGCCATTGATGACGATGGCACCATTTCCGATGCTGGCCAGATTCTGACCTGTAGTGAAACGGGCAAGCGTTTGCTGCGTCAGAAGCTCGAGGCCTGTCAGGTCAGCGGCAAGCTCTACGAACCTTCGGTTTTGATGACTTGCCCGGTAACAGGTAACCGACTGCTAAATCGTTTGGCGGGCGAGTGTGCCGAATGCCATCAGCGAGTTGATCCGTCGGTACTGGGTCGCGGGCGTTGCCACAGTTGTCGAAACCTGGCTAGTACCACCCTGGAGCACCCGTTTTTCGACCAGCTGGCTGAACGGTATGAGTGCGTTGCCCGGGCGCGTAAATTGAGAATCGCCGAACAACCGGACCAGTGGCAGGTACAGTGGACGCTGGGCGGAAAGCCATGGCGAATCGTATTTGACAAGATCACGCTGGAGGCGGTGTCGGTTGCTCGCTCCCGCGGCTGGTTGCGTGGCTGGTCCCGGCTGGATCAACAGGACTGGCCCGCTTTCCTGCGTCCTGGCCCATCGACCTAGAGCTTGAAAACGAAGGCAGATACGATCGTTAGCAATCCCACTCCGGCGATGCTGAAGCCAATCCACGAGTAAAGCCGGT
This sequence comes from Pirellulaceae bacterium, assembly GCA_051010855.1. Lineage (GTDB taxonomy): Bacteria > Planctomycetota > Planctomycetia > Pirellulales > Pirellulaceae > CAJQPP01. The sequence continues at coordinate 2,925 of JBPCVB010000817.1, forward strand.
TTTCGTGAGCGATTCGCTGAACCCTCAGAAACGGATGTTCACGCCATTGGTCAGCAGCGTCGATCGAGACGTTTTCCCAAGCGTCCAGGATTCTGGAGGGCGACCAATCGTCGATCTGATTCTTCATCCGTTCAGTGATCTCAACGGGGGGTTTGGTCTGCATCAGCCGGCTGGATTTGAGCATCGTGTAGCCACCCCAAATGGACCCCAAAACCAGCATCAGCGTGCCAATAACGAAGATCAGGCGGTTGGTGGCGCTCATACCGCCGCTGGAGCTGGCCGACTTGCCGCTTTCGGCTGTTGACTCCTCGTGTTCGGGCAATGCCTTGATTTCACGAAGTGTCCCCACCGTTACCGAGGATTGGCATTCGGGGCAGTTGATCGACTGACCTGCCTGGGTGATTTCGACGATGATGGGGTGATCACAACTGTGGCAGCCCAGGATGTAGCGTCGCGCCATCTGGCAAACCGCTGTTAAGCTATGCAAGGCATGTGGAATGTAGGGACAGGCGGCGACCGGCGGCGACCATCTGTCCACGGCGACAGTTTTACTGATTGCCCAGGAAATTCAATGCCTGGAC
>JBPCVB010000818.1:0-8769 GCA_051010855.1 Pirellulaceae bacterium
TGGCAAGGGTGCTGCGCCAACGATCCGCCTGCACGATGGTTACTCCAAGTACGACCAACTGGAGTTAACTGACGACAGCGACACTTTTGAGTTCGAGGTCTTTGCGGGCCGCACTTATTATTTTCTCGCTAATGGCCGCGCCGACGGGATGCCGGCATTGGCTGATCCGTTTTTGGAACTGAAACGCAACGGCACCGTCATCGGCAGCGACGACAACAGCGGCGACGGCAACAACGCGGTCATCGAGTTTACAGCGACCACGCGCGAGGTGCTGGAATTGACGGTCAGTGGTACGGATACCGGATCATACGAAGTGATTGGGCTGGTGGGTGATGAAGCCGCCGGCAATTCGACAACCACCAGCACGCTGGACTTCGACGCCAATAATCGGGCCGTCAAGGAAGGCTATATCTCGGAATACTTCGACTTCGACTGGCATCGCGTCAGTCTGGGGGCGGGCGATATTGTCAAGGTTTCCATGCGCGGGATCGGTCTTGAGTTTCTTGCCACGCCGACACTGATCTTCCGTGATCCCAACCTGGATGTGATCCAGAGCGGCGGCATCAACCGACCTACAGACGAGGGCAGTCTGGAATACTATTACGAGGCGCAGGAAACGGGCGATCACTACGTCATTGCGCGGACCAAACGCGGCTCATACAACGGCGCTTACGAAGTCGCAGTGGAAAAGATTCGGACTCCTGCTGAGCCGGTCAATTTGTTCGGTCGAGGTGAAACCGCGAGACTGTTGGTGGGTGACAACGAATCAATTGCTCTCGGCGACCTGCTTGATCTGAAAGGTCTGTCGCCGTTTTCCTACGAAGTCTATTCATCGGTCCCGCTCATGCGTGACGGGGTCGAGATGCCGGCTGATCAGGTTTACGGAATCATCGCAGGAAACATCGGTCTTTGGTCGGTTCAGGAACAACCGGCCGGTACGTCTTCCGCCGACCTGGTCATTCGGGCCCACGTGACCAACTGGAGCGAGTGGAACAAGTTCGCAATTGTGGGCACACCGCAACCAGAGGGCCTCGACTCCGGATTTCACTGGGAAGGCGATGACCCGATTACCTTCAGCTTCAGGGGCGAGCTGCCTGCCTACTACGACGAAAATGAATTTGGCAACTTTTCAGCATTGTCACAATTTGTGGGTGCCGGCGAGTTCATTGGCAACATCATGGATACCCTGAACTTTGCCATGCTGGGCCGTGAATTTGAGATGGAGGCATCCACTGTTGATGCGGACATCAATATCTTCATGGGCGACGCAGTCGGCCTGCCTTTCCAGCCCCATCGGCCTGGTGCAGACCGCGGTGGCGATATCATCCTGAACGAAGCCGATTTCTCCGGCGAACTGGATACCGTTGATCGATTCCGGCTGGTACAGGCTGTCGGACACGCGCTGGGACTGGATTTCATTAGCACTCTGTCACGCGACACCTCGGTCATGAGTTCAGTGGCCCATTCCACCGGCAATCTCCCGGACTCCTTTGGCACCGATGACCTGCTGGCCTTGCGTTCGATGTACGGCAGTACTTTGCTGGATCCGACTGATCCCGTGACGGCCCCGGTCAATTACGTGATTGACGGGACGAGCAAGATCGCGACGATCCCCAGCGAGGCCCGCAATATTATTGTGGGAGCGGATGTCGCAGATGCTGATTTCACGATCGACCTAAGAGACGGTGGACGAAGCTACTCCCGTACGCAGGGAGTCGTTGCATCAGAAGTGTTCGTGGGGCACGGTTCGCAAGTTCTCAGTGGCGTTGGCGGCGCGGGCGACGATTTTCTGTTCGGCAACGGCCTGAACAACGTGCTGCAGGGCGGTGACGGCAACGATTTCCTCACCGGCTTTGAAAACGACGATATCTTTGTCGGTGGCCTGGGCGACGATGTGTTCATTCATTATTTCGGCGATGGATGCGATTACGTTACAGATCAGGGTGGAACTGACACGCTGTGCTTTATTGGCGAGAACGACTTCCAGGTGGATCGGCTGTTTGAGGACTACATTTTTTCCCGCAACGGCAACGTGCTGGAAGTCACACTGACACTGGATGGTGGACCGCAGGAAGGCAAGGTGCGTATCGATACCGGATTGAATCAAACAAACCTGGTCGAGGTTCTGGAGTTGTGGCACAACGGAGCGTTGTCTAACCGAATCAGCCTGTTCAGTATCTGGAACGGATTGTCCGATGGAGATTCCACGCGATTCCTGTTGAGTGGCGGTTCAGACCAATACGGCTTGCTGGCGTCACCGACTTGATGACTTACAAGAAAACGTTCCGGTTTCGTAGCCAGGCTTACGAAGCGGAACGATTAGTTTGACAAAACCCACTTCCTCACCGATAACAATCGGGTGCCTGATCGCATCCGGGAAGCGTAGCAAAGGGGAAGGATATGACTCAGCAGTCTCGTCACGGCTTATCTTATCGTCACGGTTTCACTCTCGTCGAATTACTGGTTGTCATCGCCATCATCGGTATCCTGATTGGGATGCTGTTACCAGCGGTTCAACAGGTTCGCGAATCGGCGCGTCGCATCGAATGCGCAAACCAGCTCAAGCAGTTGTCTTTGGGCATGTTGCATTATGAAACGTCGCATCGCGTGTTTCCGCCGGGGTTCACCAATCCAGGCATGACCATGTGGTCCGCTTTCATCCTGCCTCACATCGAACAGGGGAATCTGTTCGACGACATCGACATCGATGGCCAGTGGAGTTCATTCACCACGACTCATCCCGCGAATATTGAAGCGTTGGGAAGTGTCGTCAGTATCTTTCAATGTCCGTCGGCCAGCATTCAGGCGGCCCAATACGATCCGCACATGATGGCCGATCGTGTGTACAGCTGTTATCTGGCATGCGCCAGTGGGTTGAATAACCGGGAATCGGGTGATCCCCCGTTCTGCGGAATGAATGCCTACGGTGACTGGCCAGCCTCCGACGGGATTTTTTACTTTAACAGCACCACCAAACAGGCTGAGATTACCGACGGGACCTCGAACACCGTGTTGATCGGTGAAACCTTGCCGGACCAGAATCTGATTGAGGACGATTACTCAGACAATCCCCAAAAGGTGGATCACTGGTTCATGGGCTCGGCCGAACTGTCAGACTATGAATACATTCTGACGGTTGGTTCCGCTGAAGTGTCGGAATGTCTCGGTTCGACCGCCTGCGCTGTTAACTCGATCAAGATCGAGGAGGCGCCGATTAATGACAAGGAATTGAGTTTCGGCAGCGCTCATCCGGCCGGCGTCAACGTCAGCTTTGCCGATGGCCATGTGCGTTTCATGACGGATTTTGTCGATGCCGAAACCTGGAGCGCATTGGGTTCACGAGGTGGACGCGAAGTGGTTGAGGCGCTCAACTAACCGCTGACTGCTTGACTTTGCGGGTTCTGTGCATTTAAAACCGTAGCCTGCTGCGTGTACTGCAGGTCCGGTTTCTTATTGCGCTGGTGCTGACCACGATGCCCAACTCGACGATCATATCGGAAAACGTTGCCACGATTCTGCACAACGCTTTGGAAGCCGGCGCTGGTCTCTTGCGGTTGACACCGACCTGGGTGCCGCGGAGTTTCCTGCATCCCGGACGTCGTCTCAAACTGCATCCTGCGGATTACTATGCTCTTGGCGCCCAACGAGGTGGAATCGACGAGCGCTGGTTTTCCAGCACCACTGAAGCAGCCAACGAAGGGCGGCAATGGCACGAAGGACTGAGCTTTTGTGCGTTCAATGGAAAGACGTTTTTGCTGCGCGATGCGATCGCCGAAGCTGGCCCGGTTCTGATTGGCGATTCCATGTGGAACGAGTATCAGCGCTGGCCCGTGTATTCCAAGTTTTTCGACAATATGGGCCCAATCCCGCATCACATGCACCAGGGATTCGAAGACGCGGCGCGAACCGGCCAGGAAGGCAAACCGGAAAGCTACTATTTCCCGCCGCAATACAACAATTGCGACAACCACTTTCCCTATACGTTTATGGGACTGGAACCCGGCACGACACCGAACGATGTACGCCGCTGTCTGGAGGATTGGGAGCAGGGCGACAACGGAATTCTCGATCTTTCCAAAGCCTATCGCCTGCAACGCGGAACGGGCTGGTTAATTCCGCCGGGTGTCCTGCACGCACCCGGTTCGTTGCTGACCTACGAACCGCAATGGGTCAGCGATGTATTCGGAATGTTCCAGAATATCGTCGAGGGACGTTACGTGCCCTGGTCGCTATTGGTCAAGGATGTTCCGGAAGACAAACATCAGGATCTGGATTTTATTGTTGGACAACTGGATTGGGACAAGAACGTTGACCCCCAGTTTAAGACAAGCAATTACATTGAACCGGTTACGGCGGAACAGGGAGACGGCTGGATCGACCGCTGGGTTGTTTACGGTCATGTCGATGGTCGCCAACTGTTTTCGGCCAAAGAGCTGACCATCGATCCGGGGGCTAAATGTACCATTCAGGATAACGCTGCCAGTGGCTGGATTACCGTGCAGGGAACCGGGCGCATCGGTTCCTTGCATTTGCAAACACCAGCCATGATTCGATTTGGTCAGCACACCGACGACGAAGTCTTCATTAGCCACTCAGCAGCATCGACCGGGATAGAAGTGCAGAACAACGGCAGCGAACCGCTGGTCGGTTTGCGATATTTCGGCCCGGATGCCTTCGACCATGTGCCCGCAATTGGCGCGCACAGCATTTAAACCTCGCCCAACGGAACTTATGAATACACTTCCCAAACTGCATAATGCCATGTGGCCGGGTCTGGTCGGCAAAGGTGATGAAGAAGGCCAGGAGCCGCCCATCAGTCTTGAGCGAATGCTGGAATTGACGGCTGCGGCAGAAGTTGGTGGCCAGAAGTTTGAGGGCATCGACTATTTCCTGTATCTGCCCCATACCGACCCTGACGCCAGTGACGATCAACTGCAGTCCATAGCTGATTTGATCGCCGGTTACGGTTTGAAAGTTGGCTCGCTGGTCGCGCCCGTGTGGCCGGGAACCGTTGGTGATTCAGCGATGGGCGACGACGCTCAGCAGCAGAAATTTCTCGACGCTGTCAGCAAGGCTTGCAGGATTGCCAAAATCTTCAACGAACATGGCGTGCGTGAGTATGGTGTCATTCGCATTGATTCAGCTGAATTCGGTGTGGAAAAGTGGCGAGAGAACGCCGCGGCCAACACGAAACGCATCGCCGACACGTTTCGCAAGGCGGCACAAATCGCCGCCGATCACGGCGAACGACTGGCCGCCGAAGGAGAAATTTGCTGGGCTGGCATGCACTCATGGCGTGACATGTTGAACTTGTTGGAAGAAGTAGACATGCCGGCGACGCTGGGATTCCAGGCCGACCTCGCCCATACCTACCTGTTCCTGCTTGGCTACAACGCGCCCGAACACAATCTGCTGAGTGAAGGTTACGGCGAAGAAGAATTTTACGCCGCCTATCAACAAATGACGGACAAGTTGCGACCGTGGACCATCGATTTTCACGTTGCCCAAAATGACGGGCAGGTTCATGGAGCGGGCTCACATGACAAGACCGGTAAACACTGTCCCGCCGACGACCCCAACGGAAAACTGGATATCGTGAAGTGCGCCGGATATTGGCTGGATGGTGCGGCCGACCGCGGGATCCAGCACATTTGCTGGGACGGTTGCATGTTTCCCAATGCCACGCTCGAAACACCCGAAACCTGGAACGTCATCCTGAAAACGATGATGGATGTCCGTAACGCCCATGGCTGGTCATAGTGAATTGCCGGCGCCTGTCGACAGTGTAATTCGATAACGTCAACATTAACCTAAACTTAAACCTTAACTGCTCCACCCCCCCATCGCGTGATCATGACTGGTCGCGAAGTCAAGGTTGAGGTTGAAGTTAATGTTAAGGTTAAGGTTTCTTATGCAGGCCGATTCGGCCGTTGTCTGTCTCATAGCCCCTCATACGAACAATGCCCACCAAACAACCACTCAATATCGGCATGATTGGCTACGGCTTTATGGGCCGTGCCCACTCCAATGCCTATCGCAAGGTCAACAATTTTTTCGACCTGACGTATCAACCGGTGCTGAAAGCCGCGTGTGCACGCAACGCCGAACCTCTGCAGGCATTTGCCGACACGTGGGGATACGAGTCGATCGAAACCGACTGGCGCGATTTGATTGCCCGCGACGACATCGACGCGATCGACATTTGCGTGCCCAATAATCTGCACCGTGAGATCGCGCTCGCCGCTGCCGATGCCGGCAAGATGATTCTGTGCGAGAAGCCGCTGGCCATGAACACCGCTGAAGGAGAAGAAATGTGCCAGGCCGTGGAGCGCGCGAGCGTACCCAATATGGTCTGGTACAACTACCGACGCGTGCCGGCCGTCACTTTGGCAAAGAACTTGATCGAGCAGGGAAGGTTGGGGCGCATTTTTCATTATCGCGCCAATTTCCTGCAAGACTGGACGATCGCCGACGACCTGCCACAAGGCGGCAATGCACTGTGGAGGCTGGACGTGGCCGCAGCGGGATCAGGCGTGACCGGCGACTTGCTGGCCCACTGCATCGATACCGCGATCTGGCTCAACGGCTCGATATCGGATGTCACGGCGATGACCGAGACCTTTGTCAAGCAGCGGATGCACAATCTGACGGGTCAGGTCGAACCGGTAGGAATTGATGACGCCTGCGCATTCCTGTGCCACTTCGACAACGGGTCACTGGGCCTATTCGAATCGACCAGGTACGCACGTGGTCACAAGGCGCTGTACACATTCGAGATCAACGGAGAGAACGCCTCAATCAAGTGGGATTTGCATGATCTACATCGACTGGAATATTTTGAACATCGCGACGATGGCATTGTGCGAGGCTGGCGCAGTATCCACGTAACCGACCACGGAGGCGATCATCCCTACATGGATCATTGGTGGGTGCCCGGGCTGCAAATTGGATACGAACACAGTTTTGTGCATCAGGTTGCGGATTTTCTGACTGGATTGGCCAACAATGAGCCGGTGGCACCAACGTTCCGTGACGCACTGGAAACGCAAAAGGTCTGCGACGCCGTGCTGAGCAGTGCTGCATCGCAAAACTGGACCCGCGTCTGATGAACTGTTTCGCTCACGGTTGGCGATTTTTGGATGCCGACCCGTATTTCGTAGTCGGCACGGCGCTGCCGGATTGGCTGACGCTTGTTGATCGCAAGGTGCGAGTGCGTGAAAAGAATGCGGCTGCTTTTTCCGCAGACAGCAACGGTGCAGGATATCAACTGGCTCGCGGTATCGTGCAACACCACCGCGACGATGACTGGTTCCACAATCAACGGGAATTCGTGGAACTTAATCTGCAGTTTGCCATTGAGCTACGGGATTTGCTGGGCGCAGATGCCGGATTTCGGCCACACCTCGCGGGTCATATTCTGATCGAAGTCCTGCTGGACGGGTTCCTCACTGAGAAGGATTCGAGTCGGCTGGATCTCTACTATCAACGGGTGTCCGAAGTTGACGCAGCGCAGGTGGAGGAAGTCGTTAATCGCATTGCACAGCGTTCTACTTCGCGAATCGCTGAATTTATCCCGCACTTCATTGAGGAAGGGTACCTTTATGACTATGTTGATGACGTCCGGGTCCGTTATCGACTGAACCGGGTGCTGAAACGAGTTGGCCTCGTCGAATTGCCAATCAGTGTCCTGGACTGGTTACCCGATGCCCGACAACGTGTCTACGAACAGGCCCTATCGATGCTGACCGAGCCAAACGAGTCACCTGAATCCATTTGAATACGAGGCAGACAATGAAATTTGGTATGAACTTGCTGTTGTGGTCAGCGGAATTGACCGAAGAGTTGCTGCCCTCCTGCGATTCGCTCAAAAAAATGGGATACGACGGTGTAGAAATCCCGCTGTTTAATCTGGACCTTGACTATTCCGCGCTGGGTCGACAACTGGATGATCTTGGCCTGCAACGGACGGCTGTAACGATTCGCACCGCCGAAGACGATCCAATCAGTCCGGACGTGGCCGTTCGCGAAACGGGAATCGAAGGCAACAAACGCGCGATCGATTGCTGTGTCGCTGTCGGCGCGACGCACCTGGTAGGGCCGTTTCATTCAGCACTGGGCGAGTTCTCTGGCGCAGGCCCGACCGATGACGAATGGTCCTGGGCTGTGGAGAGTATGCGGCCGGTGGCCGAACATGCCGCTGACGCCAACGTGATGTTGGGGATCGAAAGTCTCAATCGATTTGAGACATATTTGCTCAACACGATTGCCGACACGGCCCGCTTTGCGCGTGAGGTGGACAATCCTCATTGTCGGATCATGTACGACTCGTTTCACGCGAATATCGAGGAAAAAGACATTACCAGTGCTATTCGCATTGGTGGCGAGATGATCTGCCACGTGCACATTTCGGAAAATGATCGCAGCACGCCTGGCACCGGCAATGTGAACTGGAAAGAGACCTTTGCCACGTTGCGCGAAATCAACTATGACGGCTGGATGATGGTCGAGGCATTTGGACTGGCCATGCCCGAGTTGGCGGCCGCCACCAAAATCTGGCGGCGGATGTATGACACCGAGGAAAAACTGGCGTGGGACGCACTGGAATTTATGAAGGAAAACGTTGAGGCCTGGGCCTGATCGCGCGCCTGCTTGTTGGCGATGCCTAGCTCAATTCGCTGCCCGGCTGGTCGGTCGCAATGTCTCCGTCAAATCCCTCGCCGCCGCCCGATACCTGCTCTTCCGCTGCAGCCTCCGATTCGGCGTCGATTT
>JBPCVB010000819.1:0-6612 GCA_051010855.1 Pirellulaceae bacterium
GTCATGCCCGGAATGCTTTCCAAAATCCGGCGCGGCGCCTGCATGATGTTGATGCGTCCAGGAATATTGTCTCCGTCGACCGTGGTCAGATTGGCCATCAAAATGGTCATCACCTGGCCCATGTTGAACGAGTTAATTGGCGATTCGAGGAGCAGGGGAATCGAATCGCCGTCCTCATTGACACCGTTCGCCGTTGTACGGGCGTCAATCAGGTCCAGCACCTGGGAAAATGTATGACTGGCACGCTCGCTGGTGTCGATGTCGACGTAGGTACGCGGCCCGGCCTCTTCCAGACCGTCTTCTTCAGGGTCTCCTTCATAAGCGCCATTCTGGCGGTAGGCGATAATGAAGTTAGACCATTCGTCATTGAATTCGCTGCGCAAATCGTCGTACAGCTGATCCAGGTCATCGGAATTGATGTAAATGCGCTGTAGCCCGGCCGGGTTCAGGTTGTTTTCCTTGCTGTACAGCGTGAGATAGTTGGCCCAGCCGAGTTGCATTTCCGGATCATACGCGCCGACATCCGAGGTGTATTGTTCGTCCAGATCCAGAATGCCGTTGTGATTGTGATCCATGCCGAATAACAACTGCGGTGTAACACCACGGACCAGCAAAAGCTCTTCGAGGCTGTCCATCGGGCCGTTCTTGGGAGCATATGGCGGCGACTGCGATGAGTAATAACTCGCTTCGACGCCAAAGTCTCGGGGCAGATCGTCGGCATCCAGCCAGTCCATAATGCAGTCGGCTATCGGTTCGGTCATCAAGGGCAGGGCCATCAGTAACTGGCGACCGCCACCGGGGACCCAGTTATCGGCATGCACCAGGGTGTTGAGGTTTAGCTTGGTCGACTCATCGGTTAAGCCAAAGCGAAACCCTCCCGGGTTGCCGTCGACATCCAGCGACGAGGTAATTACGCTGAATCGTCCGATCTCGGCGGGATTCAACGGGTTGACACTGACCGGCTGGTTCTGAAACATCGAGTTGTCCCAGATCCCACCCATTTCCTGGATCGTGGCCGCATCGCCGACCAAAAACATTCGAGAAAAGTCGACACCGGATTCGACGAGATAACGGGACTGTATCTGGCGGCCCATTAGACGCGTCGCATGATGTTCGGTAATCATCAAAAGCGAAAAGGTGTAAGCCGACAGGGCCAGCACCATCACGACGACGAGCACAACGATGAGAACGAAGCCAGATTTTGATCGGCGCTGCTGATTCACTGCGATCCTCCCTGCTCCGCCATCATCTGCAGTTCTTCTTCCGACAGAATCTCGGCCATCGGCAAATTGACAACCGTGCGATAGGCCTGGCCTTCCACCTGCCCACTGCCGACCGAGTATTCCACATCGTCCGAGATCGATCGTTTATTGTTGACGACGATGGTGACTTCAATGGCCGCTGGAAAGCCACCCTCGGATTCGGAATTCCATTCGGTACGCCAATCCTCACCATCGAAATAACGGAATTCAATCGCTACGACTTCGTGTGCGATCAGCTTCGTGTTGCCCAACGCTGCCAGTGCCCCTGCCGTATCCGCACTATAGGCTGCCACAGCTCGGTCAAGTTGACGCCGGTAGAGGCCTCCTTTGGCACCAAGCTCAATGCCGACCGCGGTCGTCATACTCTCCAGTGATTCGCCGGACAGAAAATAGGCCACCGTTTTGATGTCGGTCGGCAAGTTGAAACCTTCTCCGGGGACAGCCCCTGTCGCCACCGGATCATATTGGTCGATACGCGGTAGCCGGCTGATGTCGATCATTAATTCAGTCTGCGTGCCGTAGATTCCCGGTCGCAGGATCGGTGTGTTGCCGCTGGAAATATCTTGCGGCGCACCGGCCGGTTCCGATTCACCCGTTTCATCGGGTGAGCTCGACTGACCGCTGGAGGAACCACTGGATGACGGCGTGCCACCACCGGAGGCCGCTGCAGCTGCGCCGGGGTCGATCGCGCCCGGATCAATACCACCGGTATCCATCGACCCTGTATCGACCTGGCTCAAATCGGTTTCGCTCATGTCTGCACCCATGGCGATGCCTGCAATGGCTGCTTGCGACACGGTTAGCGCGTCCAGGCCTGTAACGTCGGAAGGTTTGTATTGCACGGCGGCGCGCAAATCGGACTTGATCATCACCAAGATGTTGCGGGCGATCTGTGACCGCTCGATCATTACTTGCTGTTGAACGAGCACCTTGAGATGCAAGTGCGTGGCGGCCGCGATTCCCGCCACCACAAATGCTGCCAGCATGACGGCCAACATGACTTCCAGCAACGTGAACGCGTGACGGTCCCGGCTACCGGGGCCGGCATGCGTAGTTCGTGCAGTTGTTGGCAGCGCAGTCGTCATTGGATGATGGAGATTTCAGGTTCGTAGTCAGGATCGGGCATCAGTCGCATCAGGGTGACTGGCATCAGGTTTCCGGATCCACCAGCTCGCTGTACGGTGACGGTAACGCTAAGCAGTCCATCAATGTTGGATGACTGGACTTCGACGGTATACATCCAGTTTGGATCTTCCAGGACCGTACTGCCGCCATTGTTTTGCAGGGGCAGCACGCCGGCTGAGATCTCGGCCATTTTGGTATCGCAGAGGATTTGTGCTTCGCTGATCCACTTGGACTGGCTGGCACTCATCGATCCCAGGTGCACAAAATTTCCGATGGCAGCCATGGCCAGACCGAGAATGGCAGCCGCCACGATGACTTCAAGCAGCGACAATCCGTTTCTTGCAAGCCTCATTTCAGCACCTCCTGCCGATCGAGGATCCGTGTTTTGGATGCAGTGCCAGTTAGCCCACGGAGATTGATCTGGATCACCGCGCCACGCTTGTTCTGCAGAATGACCGTGGCATCCTGGCTGGTGCCATCGGGATAAAACAGGACGGGTTTCATGATGCTGTATTCGTTGGTCGCGAGATTAGTCGCGTAGACGCTGCGCGTATCCTGCATGGATTCGCCAGCAGCAAAGACGATTTCGTTTTCCAGCATGCGTTGCTGAACCGACGGCTGCACACCGGATTGCATAGTGCGAAATCCTTCGGTCATGGGCGCCACAAAATAATTGCCCTGAGTCGGCATATAAAAGAACCCGTGTACATCGCCGGTTTCAATCGATTTGACTCGGGCCTCTGCGAATCGGGCTCTGACAACATCGGCGGCGCTACGTAAATGCTGACCCGAAAACACACTGTTCATGGCCGGCATGGCCAAGGCAGTGATCATCACCAGCACCGCCAGCACGACGAGTACTTCCAATAGAGAAAAACCGGAGCGACTGATGGTCGTCCGGCTTTCTGTTTTTCGGTATCGGGATTCCAGTGAACGCATATGCATTCCCGAGAGGGTGACAATCCTCCGCTAGTTTCTGGCGACGTTCGAAATGTCATCGTCAGTCTGGGCCTTGCGGTCCACACCATTGGACGTGATGACCACGCGATCGTTGGCCTCGTCCGGCTGGTATCTGTACGGCTGTCCCCAGGGATCGTTGAGGTCATCGGCATCGAGATACCCGCCACCCCCGGGCCAGTTGGATTCGGCGATATCGCTGGGCCGATTGGTCAACTCGTCCAGGCTGGCCGGATAACGCAAGTGATTGATATGGAAGAGACCGCAAGCCTGTTCAATGGCCTGAATCTCGGATTTTGCGATATTTGCCGTGGCGCTACGCTGCATGGCGTTAAAGCCGATGGTTGCCATGGAAGCCAGAATGACCAGGATGGCTGCCACCAACAGGATTTCCATCAGCGTGAAACCACCCCGTTGACGACGTTGTCTTTTGCGTGTACTCATTTTTTTTCCTTGTGTCTGTTTGGTTTAACTCGCAAGCAAGTTGAGTTTGATATTGGTTATTTGAAGGAGTTCTAAACGAAGGCGCTGCCCATATTCATGATTGGCATAATCAACGCGATCACGATCAACAGGATAATAATGGCCATCACCAGCAGCATTAATGGTTCGAGCAAGCGAACCATCAAGTCAAGTTTTCGGCTAGTTCGGTTTTCCAGTCCGTCGGCAATACTAACCAGGACCGTATCCAGTGTATTTGACTCCTCGGCGACCGAGATCATCTCTGTGACCGTTTGCGGGAACTGGCCCGATTTTTGTAACGGAGAGGCGAGCGATTCTCCCGCCGTGATGTTTTCAGTGGCTTGCTCAATGGTTTCCGAAAGGATGATGTTACTGGTGGCGTGGCGGCTGATTTCCAGTGCCTTGAGAATGGGAACGCCGTTTCCGAGCAATGTGCCCAACACGCGGCAGAAACGTGCAACGGCCAGATTCTGGACAATCGTACCGAATAGTGGCAATTTCAGTTTCAGCCCATCTATGAATCGGCGACCTTTCTCTTTACCTAATTGAACCCGCAGAACCACCAAAAGTGTCGCGATAGCCAGCAGGGCCCAGAATCCGTACTTTCTCAAAAAAGCACTAACATTGAGCAGTGCATCGGTGAGCCACGGCAGTTTTCCCTGGTCTCGCAGCGTCTGAAACATCTCGCCAAAAAGGGGCACAAAATAGGTTAATAGTATGCCGACGATCAATGTTCCGACGGTGAACAACACAATGGGATAGATCAGGGCTCCCACTGTGCGGCCCCGCAAATCCGCCTGTTGCTCGGTAAAATTGCCGACGCGTTCCAGTGCGTCTTCCAAAAACCCGCCTTCGGATCCCGCGCGACTCATATTTACGGCGATGTCGTTGAACACTTTGGGGTGTCTGGCAAAGGCATCGCCAATCGACATTCCGTCCTCAATTCGCACGGCGACATCATCGATGACATCCCGCAGGACAAGGGAAGTCGACTGTTGCTTGAGAATCTCCAGTGATCGCATCAGCGGCACGCCATTGGAAAGCAATGACGCCAGCTGGGTATAGAAATTTGTCATCGCCTGGGAGTTGGGCCGGCGGCGAATCTTGATTCCCGAGACTTCCTTTTGTTCGCTGACCTCAACCGGAAACAGATCGCGAACGGACAACGCCGTGATGACTTCACGCTCATTGCCCGCAGACATTTCTCCAGTGATTCGCTCTCCCTGAAGAGTACGGGCGATGTAGACGAATTCGGGCATGGGTTCCGTGCGGTCTGAAGTCTAGCGTTTTTTGCTGCTAATGATCCGATCGCTCTTGGTGACACGCATCACTTCGTCGACGGTCGTTTCGCCCGACAGGGCCCTGAGCCAGCCATCCATTCGCAGCGTGTGCATGCCTTGTTGCAATCCGGCTTGCTTGATTTCCCACGTCGTGGCCCGTTCGTGAGCCAGCTCGCGAATTTTGTCCGTCGTAATGAGCAGTTCGTAGATGCCGGTCCGGCCTCGATACCCCACCTCACGACACTCGCGGCAACCGACACTTCGGTATAGCGGCCGGCCATCAAGTTCATCCCATGGGAAATCGGATGGCAAATCGTCGCGGACTGGCTTGTAGGCTTCGGTACAATGTTTACACAAGCGACGCAGCAGACGCTGAGCCATCACGGCCTCTACGGTGCTGGCTACCAGGAAGGGTTCCACACCCATGTCGACCATACGCGTGTAGGCTCCCGCAGCATCATTGGTGTGCAACGTGCTAAACACAAGGTGCCCCGTCAGGGATGCCTGAATGGCGTTTTCAGCAGTTTCCAGGTCGCGGATTTCGCCGACCAGTACGACATCAGGGTCGTGACGCAGAATACTGCGCAGCGAGTGCGAGAAAGTCAGGCCAATCTTCGGATGGACTTGAATCTGGTTGATGCCCGCCAACTGGTATTCGACGGGGTCTTCTGTGGTGATGATTTTTGTCGCGTCGCTGTTGATTTCAACCAGGGCACTGTAAAGCGTCGTGGTTTTTCCGGAACCAGTAGGACCGGTCACCAGGATAATTCCATGCGGCAGCCTAATGAGTTTGCTGAAAGTGTCGTAGGTTTGCTCATTCATGCCGAGGTTGGGCAGGCTGAACACCATTGCGCCTTTGTCCAAAATCCTTAACACGATGCCTTCGCCGTGAATCATTGGCATAACGCTGACACGCACGTCGACTTCACGACCGCGAACTCGCAGTTTGATACGGCCATCTTGCGGCAATCGTTTCTCCGCGATGTTCAACCGTGCCATAATCTTCAAACGACTGATAATGGCAGCCTGGAAATGATTGATTTCGGGCGGCGTGGGCTGCGTGTGCAAGATGCCGTCGATGCGATAACGGACGACGATGCCAGCCGCCTGGGATTCGATATGCACGTCGCTGGCGCGGGACTCGATCGCTTCCAGCAGGATCTCGTTAACCAGCCGGACCACCGAAGCTTCCTGGGCCATTTCGGACAGTTCCGACCCGTCAGCTTCGATTTCCTCCAGCAGTTCGATGCCATCCTGTTCGATTTTCTGTTCAATCAGCCCGCCGACTGTTTCACCACCCACGCCGAAATGGGTCTTGATCAGCTTGGTGATTTCGGACCGCTCGGCCAACGCTGGTAACACAGCCAGACCCGTGCACGCGCTGACTTCGTCAAGCGGATACAAGTCAAATGGATCGTTCGTAGCCACGACGATGGCACCGTTTTCGCGCCGCACCGGAAACAGTGTTTGTCGAAAGATGATCTTCTGAGGGACCGAATCCAGCAAAGTCAGATCGACATCGACCG
>JBPCVB010000820.1:0-6005 GCA_051010855.1 Pirellulaceae bacterium
TCGAAGCCGAGGTATGCGTCACGGAAGCTGGCGCGGATGCCTCCGGCAAACTCAGCCTCGAGCTTGAAGAACATGTTGGTGTTGATATCACCGCCCGCTCCCAATCGCGCCCGACGAATCAACAGCCGGTTTTGCGGATCGCCTCCTTCCAGGATGGCGACGTCAGCGTCGGCATCGGGAAAGGCCCACATGTCGACATGCAGACGACCAAACCATCTGATGTTCGATTCGCCGTGCCCAGCGCGAAGGTAGTCCTTGAACTTGCCGCCGATGTTGCCTACGTCCTCGACGGTCGATTCCAGACCGGACTCAAGCTCGTCCACGCGATCAACAATCGAACTGTCGACATTGCCTTCCTCGAGTGCCTTGAGCCGGTTATGGAACTCGTCCATTTGTCGGGCCAATGCCTCTTGATCAGCTTCTTCCTGGCGAATTGTGCCGGGGGAAGAATACGAACTGCTAGCGGAGGGCACTGTTGTCGAATCAATTACTTGGGCCGATGCGTATCCGGCCACCAGCATTGAGCCTGCTACCAGGCCAACCTGGAATATGCGGAGCAACATGATTTGGGTTCCTGCGGAATACCGTTTTTGCGTAAATATGCGGTTATCCGGAGTTTCGGACGCTTGTTGCTCGTTCCTTTATTGCCGAATGCGCTGATAGCACTATTCATTCCAATTTGCAGGAAGCGTTTTGATACGATCGTCACAAGACAACCAGGTTAACGCAGACAGCCTGATTTACCGATTCAGCTTCGCGAGTTTGCTAGCGACTTTTTCGGCAATGCGCTCGATATCATCTTCAGAAAGCGCCGGTAAAGTTTGCGCACTCTCCGGTCCCACCACCTCCAATGAGGGATGCGGAAAAGCCCTCCGCCCAACACCAGCGGCGCTCCAGTGCTCACCAAAGGCCTGGTGGCCACAGACGTTACAGCCGGCATCGTCGCCGTAGATACGAGGGTCAGAGAACCCCCATTCCTGTTTATAGGCGAGCAGCTCGCGGCAATGGTCGTCCGAGATGTAGTTAATGCCACCCAGCTGTCGTGCGAGGATCAACACACGGCAATACGCGTCCAGAATCTCGGTAAACCAGTAAGCCAGTTGCGGTGTGCGTCCAAAACTTACTGTTCCATGATTGCCCAACACAATAACGTTCGAGTGTTGAACGAATGGTACGATGGTCTGGCGAAATTCCGGTGACCCCGGAGTCGCGTACGGTGCAATCGGGACTTCACCCAGAAAAATCTCGACTTCAGGCAGGACGCATTGCGGAATCGCTTCTCGAGCCACGGCGAAGGCTGTGGCATGTGGCGGATGGCAATGCACGACACAATTCACGTCCGGGCGATGACGATAGATCTCCAGGTGCAGCATGATCTCACTGGACCTGTTTTTGTCGCCCGAAATCTGGTTGCCCTCACCATCCACCACACAAAGATCGTCAGGCGTCATTAGGCCTTTGCTGTGCATCGTGGGAGTGCAGAGGAACCGGTCATCGTCGAGTCGAACGGAGATGTTACCGTCGTTGGCGGCGGTGTAGCCCCGTTGGTCGAGGCGTTTGCCGATATCACAAATCCAGTCGGCGGGTTCCATATAGACGGAGATCGGCAGCAACAGAAAATTGGTGAAGACTCAGCGAATCAAACCAATATAGCTGAATACTTACTCACCGTAACCAAGCCTTCGCACTGTGTCCGATCAGGCAAATACACAGAATGTGCGGCGGGCCTCTAGCGAATCGTGGTACCGGGTTCGGCTGCAACGCGGGCTTCTGCGTCGTAGATCTCGACGGGAATACGCTCACGGATACGATTTACATACTCCTCGTAGGCCACTTCGCGTTTTTGCACGAGCAAATTCTCGCGGATTTCCGATTGAGCTTCGAGAAATGCGGTGAATCCGGCCTCCGTTCGTTCCAATACCCGCACGATGACATAGCCACGCTCGGTCTGGATGATGTCGCTGAGTTTTTCCAATTCGATCGTGAACAGTGTGTCATCCAGGTTGGTGTCAATCAGGCTTCCCTGGGTCGTCCAGCCTTGTTGGCCGCCTTCGGAAGCCTTGAACCCATGCGAACTGCGTTTGGCAACGGCGGCCAGCGGCGCCCCGTAAACAACTTCGTTGCCCATTTCGGAAAGCGTATCTCGGGCTTCGGTGCGGCTGGAAAACTTGTCAAAACGCACCATTAATTGCTCCCACCGCACGCGAGCAGCAAAAGCATAGTCTTCCTTGTGGTCCTGATAGAACTCGAACATTTCGCGGTGTGATACTTCTGGATCGACATCGATTTTGTTGCTGACCATGTACTTGACCAGCTCGTTCTCAGCCCACGATTCGCGGATCTTTCGCAACGATGACCCAATTGACCGGTAATGAGCGTCAAGCAAGGCAGGCGAGTTGACCTTGGTCTGTTTCATGAGTTCGGGCAGTACCGTTTCATCGAACTGTTCGTAGGCCGAATCAAATACATCTTCCAGTACGACACCCTCGGGCAGGCTTTCGGTAACGTCAACGTACAGGAGTTTGGACTGGATGTACTGGGGCAAAAGCCGCGGAATCAATTTGGCCATTTCAGCCTGCTTGACGGATTCGGGAGCGGAGGGGGCGAATCGATCAATGACTTGTCGGGCTTGCACGGCTATGTCGGACACAAAGATCGGGTGACCACCGACCCGTGCCAGAACCCGGGATGGCTCAAACGACGTTCCGATAGGGCCTGATTCAGAGTGTTCGTCTGTGGACTCTTCCGTCTGGTTGCCGATCGGCTGTGAATACGATGCAGGTTGCAAAGTTGCGTTACGCGGTGCTTCGCCAATCAATTGACTGGTCCTTGATGGCGTAGAATTGTCGGGACGAAATTCACCCGAGCCGTTCGAACTGGACGACTGGAAATACGGATCGCGTGTTTCCGGTTGCGACTGGGCAAGACATTGATTCCACACTGTCACCGACAGCAGGATCGCCAGACAAACTTGTGGCAATGAGCCGAATGGCCGCAATTCGTACATCTTTCATCCCTGAGTAACGACTGATGGCATCCAAGCCGGTCGGTTGAACGACAAATAACGCGGAACTCTAGGAAACTTGCGCAGGTGGTTGCAAGATCGATTTCAGCAAGGCAATAAGCTGATCAGGCGAGATATCGGTCGTTTTTAACGTCAAATAGGCCGTGCTATCATCCACGATCCGAAGATTGTATTTGGTGGCTGTGGCCAGCTGCTTCATTCTCATGCCGTCACGAAATCGCATTCCGAGAAATTTGTCTTCCATGAATACGTGGCTGACCTGCCAAAGGGTCGCTTCGAGTTTCAATTCGGACAATTTGATCAAACGGACAACCGCCGGCGGCATTTTGCCAAAACGATCACGCATTTCGGTTTTCAACGCCCGCACCTGATCAAAAGATTCCACGCGAGCCAGCCGCCGATACAAATCGACCTTTTGTTTGCCGTCAGTTACATATTCGTCCGGCAGATAGGCCTCGATGGGCAAATCCACGTCCACATCGATACTGATTTTGGCCGGCAACCGTTTCAGGTTTCGCACAGCGGTTTCCAGCAATTGGCAATACAATTCGTAACCGACGGTGGCAATGTGACCGCTTTGTTCGCTGCCCAGTAGATTGCCGGCACCGCGAATTTCCAGGTCGCGCATGGCAATCGCAAATCCAGCGCCCAGTTCACTGTATTGCTCGATGGCATGCAGGCGTTTGGCCGCATTGGGGTTAACGTGTTTGTGCGGTTCGACCAGCAGGTAACACCACGCCTTGTTCTTGTACCGGCCTACCCTGCCACGCAGCTGGTGCAGATCGGACAAGCCATAGCGGTCTGCTTCATCGATGAAGATCGTATTGGCATTGGGAATGTCGAGGCCGTTCTCGACGATGGTGGTTGCGAGGAAAATATCGAACTCGCCGTTAATGAAGCGGGTCATGGCGGATTCAAGTTCGCCTTCGGGCATTTGACCGTGACCGATTCCGATGCGGGCTTCCGGAACAATGTGCTGGAGACGTTGCTCGATGATAAGAATATCCTTGACCCGGTTGTGCACAAAAAAGGTTTGTCCGTCACGTTCAAGTTCACGCAGGACGGCTTCACGAATCAGATCAGGATCAAAACGGGTCACGCGAGTTTGAACGGCAAGTCGATCCTCTGGCGGTGTTTCCAGGTTGCAGATATCACGCACGCCAACCAGCGACATATGCAGCGTTCTGGGGATGGGAGTTGCCGACATGGTCAGCACATCAACTTCGCTGCGCATGGTTTTCAGACGCTCTTTATGAGCGACACCGAACTTTTGCTCCTCGTCGATCAGGATCAGGCCCAGATTTTTGAATCGAATGTCTTTGGAGGTAATTCGGTGCGTACCGATGACAATGTCGATGTTGCCTGCGGAAAGTCGTGCAACGGTGTCGCGTTGCTCAGTGGCCGTGCAAAAGCGGCTGAGCCGTGCGATGTCGACGGGGAATTCCGCCATGCGCTCTCGAAACGTGCGAAAGTGCTGTTCGACCAGGACGGTAGTCGGAGCCAGCATGGCCACCTGATAACCGTTTTCTACTGCCTTGAACGCTGCACGCATGGCCACTTCGGTTTTGCCAAATCCGACATCGCCACACAGCAGACGGTCCATGGGGCGATCGGATTGCATATCGATCTTGATGGCTTCAATGGCCGAATCCTGGTCGGGTGTTTCGTGATACGGAAACGAATGTTCGAATTCGAATTGCCAGGGCGTATCGTCAGCGAACTTGATGCCGGGGCGAGCAGCGCGGGTGGCATGCATCTCCAGCATGTCAGCAGCCAGATCGGTGACCGCTGCTTCGGCAGCCTGTTTTTGTTTAAGCCATGATTTGCTGCCGATGCGAGCAAGTCGGGGTCGGTGTTTGGTGGCACCGACGTACCGTTGCACGAGCCCGATCTTGGTGGCGGGCAGATAGATTCGGGTACCCCCGTGAAATTCCAATTCCAGATGTTCAGTGCGTTGCCCCTCCTTCTCCAGCACCTTCAGACCGCGAAATCGACCGATGCCATGCGACAAGTGGACAATCAGATCGCCGTTTCTCAGATCGATAAAGCTGTCGATCGGTTTGGCGTTTTTGCGCGGACTGTGTCGCCGCAGGTCGCTGCGATTAAACAACTGATCGGCACCCAACACAATTGGCCCGGTTTTCTCCAGCCGAAATCCGGCGTGCACGCAGCCAACCGAAAAGTGGAGTCGTCCTTCGCGACTGACTTCCGTCGCTGAGAGGATTTCTGCCAGCCGGTTAATCTCCGAATCGGTCGCCGTGACGATAAACAACTCGCGATCACGGGAAATCCGATCGACTTCCATTCGTACGTTGGAAATGTCGCCGGAAAACTGCTCAACGAGACTCACCGGCAACTTGCAATGTGCTCCGTCGGAGGTCGTTAACAGGCGACCGGCCAGGGCAACGGAATGGCGTTTCCACGAACTCTGGATGCGATCGATTGAGTGCATCTCGCTGCCGGCTCCCTGCCTTTCCAGGAGCGATCGTGACTGCTGCTCAATTTCCTGCGGCTCCTGTAACAAGATCAACAGGTTGCTATTGGTGAAGTATTCCGGCAAGTGAGCGGCATCATGTTCAGATCCCGTCGGCAATCCACTGATGGCGACCCCTGAGCACTTTTCAATACTGCGTTGATTGCTGGTATCAAAGAACCGAATCGATTCGACTTCGTCATCAAATAGCTCAATGCGGGCGGGCATCGTCCAATTGGGAGCGAATACGTCAATGATTCCGCCTCGCGTTGAGAACTCGCCCGGTATCTGGACTGCGGATGTGGGTTGGTAGGCGTTGTCGACCAACCATTGTTTCAACTGCGGCAAATCCAGCTGTTGGCCGACAGCCAGGGAAAACTCGCTGGCGCTAATACGTTGAGGAGCCGGTACGGGATGAGACAGCGCTTGAATGCTGGTCGCAATAAGCGGGTGTGCGGACTCGTCGTGTGTCAAATCCTTGAGAAGCCTCAATCGCTGTCCAAAACC
>JBPCVB010000821.1:0-3114 GCA_051010855.1 Pirellulaceae bacterium
ACGGTTCGCAGTCGAGGTGTTATGGAGAAGTGCACTTTCTGCGTGCAACGCATTCAAAACACCCGGATTGTGGCCAAGACCGAGGGCAATCGCGATATCGGCGCCAACGAAATTACAACGGCTTGCCAGGATGCCTGTCCGGCTGATGCCGTGGTCTTCGGCAATCTCAAGATCGATGACGACCGGGTCAGCCGGTTGAAGCACAATCCCCGGAACTACGACCTGTTGAAATACATCGGTGCGTTGCCGCGGACGAGTTACCTCGCCCGAGTGAAAAACCCGAATCCGAAGATGCCGGGAGCGGAAAACGTCGGAAAGACGACCGCCAGGATGCACTGATTTTTTGATCGATGGCCAACGGAACAACAACTGCAGAAGACAACGTGCATCCCTCGGAAGCTGAGGGGATCGCGCGCGAGCCGTTGGTGCTCAATAATCGGTCGATGGGGTGGATCACGGACCGGATTTGCGGGATCGTGGAAAATCGCCAGCCGATGGTCTGGTGGTTTCTTTTCATTCCGTCAGTCTTTCTCGCCAGCTGTCTCTTATTCACCCTGGTTTATCTCGTCTCGACAGGTGTCGGGGTCTGGGGAAACAACCAGCCGGTGGCGTGGGGTTGGGCGATCGTGAACTTCGTTTTCTGGATTGGTATCGGTCACGCTGGAACATTGATTTCGGCGATTCTTTTCCTGACACGCCAGCGCTGGCGGACCTCGGTGAACCGGTCCGCGGAGGCGATGACCCTTTTCGCGGTGGTGTGCGCCGGGATTTACCCCGGATTCCACGTCGGTCGATTCTGGATGGTCTGGTTCCTGGCGCCGGTGCCGAATGCCAACGCGATCTGGCAGAACTTCAAGAGTCCGTTGCTGTGGGACGTGTTTGCTGTTTCGACCTACTTCACTGTATCGCTGTTGTTTTGGTACATGGGTATGGTGCCCGATCTGGCGACCTTCCGCGACCGGGCCAAAACCAAAACTCGCAAATTCATCTATGGCGTGTTGTCACTTGGCTGGTCGGGTTCAGCCCGTCACTGGCATCGTTACGAAGTTGCCTACACGATCCTTGCCGCCCTGGCGACACCGCTGGTTTTGTCGGTGCATACGATCGTTAGTTTTGACTTTGCCATTTCCATCATTCCGGGCTGGCATACCACAATTTTCCCGCCGTACTTTGTTGCGGGTGCCATCTTCAGCGGCTTTGCCATGGTGGTGACGCTGCTGGTGCCGATGCGCTCCATCTTCAACCTGAAACACGTGATTACGGTGCGGCATATCGAAAACATGAACAAGATCATCATGGTCACCGGTCTGATGGTCGGTACCGCGTATACGATCGAGTTCTTTATTGCCTGGTACAGTGCCAACCCGTACGAGGGGTTTGCCTTCAGGAACCGCGCTGGCGGTCCGTTCTGGTGGGCTTATTTGACGATGTTCACATGCAACGTTTTTGTTCCGCAACTGTTCTGGTCCAAACGCATCAGGACATCGATGTTGTGGAGCGTGATTATCGGCCTGCTGGTGAACGTCGGAATGTGGTTCGAGCGATTCGTCATTGTGATGACGCTTAATCGCGGCTTCCTGCCTTCCAGCTGGTCCTATTTCCGCCCCACGTGGGTGGATATCGGCATGCTGATCGGCAGCTTTGGCCTGTTTATGTTCCTGTACCTGTTGTTCTGCCGTTTCCTGCCGGTGATCGCCATGTCCGAGGTCAAGGGCACCATAACGTTCCAGAAACATATGGCCGAAGCCGGAGGCTACGCCGACAACCAGTCCGGATAACCAAATAAAGCGGATCGTGAATCTGATTTGCGTTTTTAAGACAAACACATGAGTAACGAAACCAATTCACCGCAAGAGCAACGGCTGGTCGGCATTCTCGGTCAATTCGAGGATCCCAAATCCCTGCTGCACGCCTGTGAATCAGCCCGTGATGCCGGCATCCGCAAAATGGATGCCTTCACACCGTTTCCGGTTCATGGCATCGAAAAGGCGATGGGTGTGCCACGCACCATCCTGCCATTTATCGTGCTGGCTGTCGGGCTGACCGGTTGCGCCGTCGGTCTTGGCATGCAGTGGTATACCAACGCGACCGAACAGCTCATTCCAATCTGGAGCGGTTATCAATTCAAGATCAGTGGCAAACCGTTTTTTAGTCTGCCCGCGAATATTCCGGTCACGTTCGAGGTGATCGTGTTGTCCAGCGCGTTTGCGGCATTCCTCGGGATGCTCGCCCTCAACGGACTGCCACGGCTGGCCAACCCGCTGCATCGCATTCCGCGATTCAAGCGTGTTACAAACGACAAGTTCTTCCTGGTGTTTGACGCTGCCGAAGAAGGATTCGATATCGAACAGGCTCGCACACGGATGTCCGAGTGGGGCGCAACGGCGGTCGAAGATGTCGAGGAAGACCTGACCGACCACACGTTGCCACCGTTTCTTCGTACCGCCACGATTCTGACGCTGGTTCTGTTAATGGTTCCACCAGTGCTGGTCTTTCGTGGCCGCGGAATGACATCGCGTCAAACCCGCGTGCACGCGATTCCTGACATGGATTTTCAAAACAGATATGGTGCCCAACAGGTGGGCCCGGTCGCCACGAATGACGGCGGCTGGTTATTCCCGCAAATCCGTGCCGCGCTGGATCCCGTTCCCGATACCGTGCCACGGGACAGCATGAGTGGAGACAGCGAGTTTTATCGGGGTTTTGTACCCGGTGATCCGTCGATGTCTATGCATCACACACCGGCAGTGATGGTATCGACGACTCAGGAACAGGAGGAAGGTGCCGACGAACCTCCGGCCATCCCCGAACCAGACTGGGTCACCGAGTTCCCGCAACGCGAGGGGCTGTTTGAAGTCAGCGAACAAGCCGTTCACGACGGCCAACGTCTGTTCAACGTGTACTGCATGGTCTGTCATGGGTATGCCGGTGAAGGCGATGGGCTTGTCAGCCAACGCGCCGTGGCTCTGGCGGCCAACGCCAACGCCACTTGGACCGCCGCCAAGTCGCTATATGATCCCGAAGTCGTCAAGCAGCCAGTGGGCCGTCTGTTTGACACCATTACCAATGGCCGATCCACCATGGGTCCTTACGCCAGTCGTATCTCACCGGAAG
>JBPCVB010000822.1:0-4304 GCA_051010855.1 Pirellulaceae bacterium
ATGGAGATCTTGTCACCGACTCCGCCAGTCGAATGTTTGTCGATGACGGGTTTGTCGAAGCCGTGCCATTTCATGATCTGGCCCGACGCCAGCATCTCATGCGTCAACGTGACTACTTCGGCAGGCTCCATTCCCTGAAAGAAAACCGCCATGGCAAAGGCGGCCATTTGATAGTCGGGCACCTGGCCCTGAGTGTACGCTGCAATTAGATCAGCAAGGTCATCGTCGGCAATCCGCTTGCCATCCCGTTTGTCCGAAATGATTTTCGCTGCATTCATGGCAGAATAATTGCAGCTTTGCCGGGCAGGATCAAGCGTTCATTTGCCAGATCACGATATTCAGGTACGCGGCAAACGTCAGGCAAATCAGATAAGGCAGCATCAAGGCTCCCGCCAGGCGGAATCGTTGCCAGAAAAGGCTAAATGTTGCAAATACGGTTAACCACAGCACGACGCACTCTATCGCCGCGGCTCCCGGATTTTTCAGTCCAAAGAAAACGAACATCCACACGACATTCAGGACCAGGCCCACCGCGAAGAACTTGCATGCCAGTCGCGATACCGGCTCTTCCCGCTCCACCCAGACCCGGCATACGGCCACCGTCATCAACAAAAACATTGACAGCCAAACCCACGGAAGATACTCGGTCGAGGGAGTCCAGACGGGCTTTTCCAGTTGACTGAACCAGCTTTGATCACCCATGACGCGGGCGAACCCCAACACTCCGCCGATGCACATGACGATCATGCAGGCCAGAAACCAGCCAGCAAAGCCAAGCCATTTTTGTCGCGTTGTGAGGTACATAAGAGAGGTCCGCGCCTTGCGGCGTGGCGGAAGGGAATCAATGTACTACCGGCGCATCAGTGATGCGTCTCGAGTCACATCAAAACGTAGCTCAAAATGTCTGGCAGCAAGGCGATTTGGGACGCAAACCACGCGGCAAAGGAATCAGACGATCGACACAATCGTTACGACCACTAACCAGGGCGGCTCAGGAGAGCCCTCGGGCACCGTTGCTCTACTTGTCGGCGTCAGTCGCTGATTCCGGCAATTTCCAGCTTGGCGGATCCAGCTCGACGCGTTCCGGCAATCCGGACATGTCGCCCGTCTCAATAAAGGTCGCCAGCGCAGCGCGGAATTCAGGATTGGCATCGCGCGCTTCCCGGATGGCTCCATGTGAACCGCGTTCCACGGTAACGAAACGACTATTGCTGAAGAACGGAGCCAGCTCCTGCGCATTTTCGTAAGGAGTCGAGGTATCCCAGGTGCCATGCACAATGACGACAGGAATGTCCGTTTCAAAGTCGGCTCGGAACTCGTCGCCCAGATCGACTTCCCAGACTGGACTGCCCATGGCATAGGAACTGAAAGTGCTACCGATGATCTGCATTGCCGGATCGGACTCAAATGCGGCGCGACGCTCCGCTGTGATCCCCGAACCACTATCGAGTGCCCAGTAACTGGCTGTCGTAAAGTTGCGACCCCGAAATCGCGACAAGGCCATTACACGGCGGGCCACCGGCAGCAATTCGCCGCGAGACATCTGAATCACTTCCGCCGGCCAGCTATTCAGGTTCCCACCCGAATAGCCGCGTGCCACCGACCGCAAGGCATACCCATCCAGCAGCACTTCCGTCTCCGATGCCGCCCCTTCATTCAACACGAACTTAATTGGGTTGGCTTCGGCATCGCTGACCATTTTCTCCATGGCAGCCACGAGCCCACCCTCGGGAATCAGGCCAGCCAGGGCTTCCGAGGCTTCGGCGTCGGCCGCCACGCGTTTGTAAACATTCCAGATCCACCCCGGGTGGTCCCACGTGTGATCCGGGCCTTCCATCCCATGCAGCACTGCACGTGCAATCAGATCCGGGTGGAAGCGCAATAGCGTCATTCCCCAGTGCGAACCAAAGCTGCCGCCACTGATGATGATCTTGTCGTAGCCCAGACCGTGAGCCAGATCGCGAACATCGACCGCCGCTTCTACGACACTAAGCCCCGCCAGATCAACTCCCTGATCCAGCCAGTACTGGCGCTCGTTACGCAATGCCTGCTGAAATTCAGCTACTGCCTCGGAATCATCCTGTTTCGCCAGCTGCGGGGGTGTTGGTTGCGAGATAACAGTGTTGGGCGTTGAAGACCCGATACAACGCTGACCAACAACAACGACATCGGTGATATCGAGCAGACCCTGAAATTGTTCCTCGAACAAACCGCGTTTGCCCAGCCGATCTGACAAACCTGGAAAACCGGGACCGCCATTCAGGATAAACAGTGGTGGCGTTTGCGGATTGGCATTCTCGTTTCGCGGAAAACGGTAGAACTCCACCGAGATAACTGCGCTGTCTTCCTGGCTTCGATTGATCGGCACAAACATCTGTCCGCGGTGCGCCGTAAAGAACTCGCGGCTCTTTAACCGGATTCGCTCCGGATAGACATACATCGAACCCGCTTCAGGAGCCGGCGCCCGGCCAACGTGAAAAGTCTGGGCGTAAACGACATCTGCACTCAAAGTGAATAACAGGCAGAGACAAGCAATTCGCATCGTATAGACTCCTGCGTTTCGAGCAATGGTTCGCCATTCATTATTCACGATCCGCAATTCGATTGGCGAAATATGGTTGTTTCGCCGTCAAATTGATCGGCTTGCCAACAAAAAAAGGGAATTGGCGTAACTTGCGCCAATTCCCTGGTATCACTTCCGCCTGTAGTGGCGAACTACTCCCACAGGCCGATGATCTCCTGACCTGACCGAGATGCCAGACCGCGAAAAATCTCTTCGTCAATGAAATTCGGCAGCAGGCGAACCGATCCATCGGCCGACAGGAACATGGCACCAACCGTATGTGCACTGGCAAAGTCCTCAAAGTGGGCATGCTCGGTGTCATTGGGCAGGTGATCTGTTACGCCAACAATGCGAGCGGCACCTTCCTCGATGTGAGGATCGGCACCGACCCAGGTGACCGTGCCGCGGGTTGCCAGACGCTCGCCACACATCAGAGTGTTGCTAAGTCCATCAGTGATGTCACGGAAACGGACGTCGCTGTTTTCGAAGAACAGGCCGTTGCCATTACGTTCGTTGCCTTCAATTTCGATCGATCCGAACACGCCGCTGTAGTTGCACCGCGAAACCATGAGGTCGGTGTGGGGCTCGGGTGGATCATGCAGAATAAAAGGCTCGCCACCACTATCATGATCATGTTCGAATTCTTCCGCGAGCCAGTCCCACAGCATGACATCCGGCGATGGATCCGAAGGACAAAGGAACGTGCTGATGACGTATTCGCGTGTCGCTTCAAACGCTTCGTCGTCGGCGGCCAGCGAAAAGTCAAACTCCTTGTACAGATTGCCTTGTTCCAGATACGGCAAGATTTTTGTCGCCCACGCCCAGCCCGGCAAACCGGATTCCGGCACAGTCCCGGCAGGAAACGCAGCTAATTCGTCGTCAACTTCCCAGCCAACCGGTAAACGACGCAGCGATTCGTGATGCATGTGCAACGCCAGACCGATCTGGCGAATGTTGTTGGAGCACTCCGTACGGCGTGCTGCTTCTCGAACCTGTTGCACCGCCGGCAGCAACATTCCCACCAGAATTCCGATGATGGCGATGACCACCAGCAACTCAACCAGCGTAAAGCCGGATTGTATTTGTTTGGCTTTCATTGTTTTTGACCTGTATGAATTATTGGATGAGGATTGAGATCTCACGCATGGTCGCGTGACCCGTCAGAACGCAAGTTGCGAAATTCGCACTTGCCGAACTGCATGAACCCATTCTTAGACAGCGCTGAGTGTGGACGACGTCACCGGAGGTCCACGGCCCATGTAGACGGCTGTAATCGCAACAGGATTGGCAACAACCAGGTCAAAATCGGCCTGCAACACCAGGCCGGAAAGAATCAAGTCTGCAGCGACTGGCGTTTCGGCGGCCAGTTGACTGAGCAGCTTGCAGAAATGGCAATGCTCCGAATCGGAAGCGGGAGGTTCGTCGGCCGGCGGCGCGTGTCGGTGCCCATGACAACTACAAACAGGCGTGCTGACCTGCGGGCCGTGGTCTACATGATTCGCAACACGGTGAAAGTGCGTGACGCCAAACAGCCCTGCGGCGAGAAACAACGCCGCGAGTGAGTATTTGACCAGCAGATTGTGCAGTCGGCGATTCATGGCTGGAAATGAGAAAAGACGTCTTCCTTGCTCTACGTCCAGTTTGCAAAGACGGTTCGATATTGTCAAAGCCAGAATGTCTCAAAACCCGTTTTTTGGTGTGTTAAGGCTTGTTCATCAGGTAGGCAAGACAGCAGTAATAT
>JBPCVB010000823.1:0-15336 GCA_051010855.1 Pirellulaceae bacterium
TGCGGTTGGAAAGGTGCGGAACGGCGAAACGTTATGAATGGCACAATCATTTAGCAAAATCTGCATGCGGCCCCCACACCAGTTTTCGCGCAATCAAGTTTCCATCCCTTGTAAAATCGGCATTTGGAACAAATTAGTTTGACGTGTGAAGGGGCAGGTCGATAGAATCAGCACGGGCAGCCAATTCAAGGAACCAGAAGATGATAGCAACGTCCCAAACCGGACGGTTTCTTCAAACCGGGCGGTTTCTCGCTGTCGCAGCTTGCTTTTCGGTGATGGCACTTCTCGCCGCAACCGTGCACGCCCAGCAAATCAAAGTGGGGTCACCGTTTCAGAATTCGCGGGATTCCTACTTTGAACGAAACGGCGTGGACTTTGGGTTCTTCATGAATGGCAACAGCCGGATCCGGGGTCTTGCGCCAAACGGCCAGATCTTGCCCAACATCGTCGTGTCACAAAACAGTGCCGGTAGCGCGGTGCCGCAAATCGGCGGTTTTGACCCCAACAGTCAATTGACGACGGGCGTGGGTGTATTCGGCAGCAATGGCGGATTTTCACTCGGAGTTTTTGCCGGCAAAGGCAACACCCGCAGTTTGACTTCCACGACACCCTCTGTGGTTGTGCAAAACGGACAGTCCGGTTCGATTTTCAGCGGCACACAACGTCCCTTTGTGGTCGGCTTGACACCTGTGCTTGGCGGCGCGCGAACGGGCCCGGTTCTCGCATGGCCGCGCACAACGAATACTCCGTTGCAATTATCCAGCGATCCGACACCGGACGACTGGCAAACGAACGAGCCGCGAACGTTTTCAAACAACAACAGCACAGCCGGTCAGGGCGATATCAGCATCGCCGAAATCGAGCGTCAAAAAGCCATGGCGCTGGACGCTGCAGACGCCGAGCTTACTGCTGAAGTCGACAGCCTGGTTACCGCCGCCCAAAGCCACATCGACGCCGGAGAATACGGCGCTGCCAGGGCCAAGTTTGGCCGTGCGTTACGCAAGATTGGTGACAGCACGAGCATGCAGGAGTTGCGTGACACGGTGTCAGAACAACTGCAGGCGATCCGCGATAAACGCTAGAACAGTCGCTTTGTCCGTACATCACCACGGGACCTGCCTGCGCGACCGGTCCGGAAATTACGCCGGCAGTCGGGGGCAACGGTTGCGTGCTTACGGGCGGAACAAGCGGCGGAGCCTTGAGATCGTAATCAACAGGTCGCATTGATTTGCGAAATCCGTCAAAGCCAAAATTGGTCGGTTCGTAGGGGTCAACGTAATCGACGTTCAGTGAATCGGTGATGGCGGTTTCCAGACCTGTCATTTGATAGGCAGTGTTAACGACCAGTCTCCGCAGGCCGGCGCTTTCAAAATCGGTAGCGGCGCCCATGGTTGTACAAAAAATGGCGTTGCCCGATCCACCATCGTTGTTCCAGGTGCGAGTCCACGCCAGCGGCATCATGGGATCGTTTTGTTCGCCTTCCACCGGTTCATCTTCAGGCAACATGCCGTCGATGACCTGACCGTACAGCAGTACCTGTGAGTTATCGGGCAGTTCGCGTATCCCGTAAACGTCGGTAGGTCCCCACACGTCGTTGACACCGCGTAACAAAACGTGATCCGCAAGATCCTCATTCACCACGCCACGACAGCTCTGTTGACCGTGATGCCCATGATGGTTGACCCATGTTTCGCCCAGAACCTGTTTGCCAAAACCGCCTTGCCATTCTCGATTGCCGCCATATTGCGGATACGAACTTTCGATCTCTTCGGAATTTCGGAATGCGTGTGTTGATGTGCGTAAGGCAATGATGGGACGACCCGACATCAGGTATTCATCAAAGTACTTCATTTGTTCGTCGGGCAAACATCGGAATCGCAATGCCATGATGACGAGATCAGCGTCATTGAGTTTGTCCAGGCCCGGGATGTTGTTTTGATTGTTTGGGTCAATCTCACCCGTTTCCGGATTGATGGCGAACAACACGGTGCACCGATAGCCGTGACGCTGGGCCAGAATTTTTCCCAGCATGGGCAAGGCTTCCTCACTGCGGTACTCCTCATCGCCCGAGATTAGCACAATGTGTTTGCCGGCACCCGCTCCGGGTCCGGGTGGATAATCACACCACAACTCGTTTTCATCTGCCGACAAAACGTGCGGCAGGCAACACAGGGCGGAGATCAGCAGCAAGGCAAGGAATCGCTTCATTGACGGTGTCCAGCGGTTTGGGGAAAGTCGGACCAGTTGATCACAATTCTAGTCCAAACCGGGAAAGAGCGTGCCGTTGCCAGGCAACCATTCCCTGAACAATCGGCAGGCCGTTTTTTTCGGCGCCAGGTTCCGAAACAACCGGTCCCCCTGCTGGCGATTGCGAGTAAACAGGCGCCGGGCTACACTTCCGTTCACTCTGGGGACGTAGCCTCGCCCGCCGGTTTTGACCTTTCTAATCTGAAACAAGCACCCCAAGACCATGAAAAAGACCACCATTCCAATGTTGTTGCTGGTTGCCTGCTGCGGATTTTTCGCTGGCCCAATGAACTCTCATTCCGACGAGGGCATGTGGCTGTTCAGTAATCTGCCCACGGAATATTTGACGAAGGAATACGGGTTCCAGCCGGATGAAGAGTGGGCTGATCATTTGAGGCGGTCAAGCGTCCGTTTCAACGTCGGTGGCTCGGCATCCTTCGTCTCCAGTAACGGACTGGTCCTGACCAATCACCATGTCGGCTCGGATACGATCAGCAAACTTTCCGACGAGCAGAATGATTATTTTGCAAATGGGTTCCTGGCCAAAACGATGGAAGAAGAACTGGTCGCGCTTGACCTGGAATTGAATCAGCTCGTAGCCGTCGACGACGTGACCGAGAGGGTCGTCGGGGCGGTTAAACCAGGTATGAGCGCCGCTGACGCGGTTGCAGCGCGTCGGGCGGTGAGTTCCGAGATCGAGGAAGAAGCCAGCCAGCGCACCGGCTTGCGTTGCGATGTGGTCACACTGTATGGAGGCGGCCGGTACAAGTTGTACCAATACAAAAAGTACACCGATGTCCGACTGGTCTGGGCCCCGGAAGCCGATGCAGCTTTCTTTGGCGGTGACGCCGACAACTTTGAATACCCGCGATATTGCCTCGATGCCTGTTTGTTCCGTGTTTACGAAGACGGTAAGCCGGCACAAATCGAGCATTTCCTGGAATGGGAAGATGCAGGACCCGAGAAAGGTGAGCTGGTCTTCGTCTCTGGAAACCCGGGTAGCACCAGTCGCATTTACACCGCCGCCGCGCTGCAATTCGAACGTGACGTGCGAATGCCCGATGTGCTGGACTTTATTCGTCGCCGCGAGATCCTGTTGCAACAGTATTCACTGGGTGGCCGCGAGCCCAAACGACAGGCCAATGACGAGCTGCTCGGCTTTCAGAATTCCCGAAAGGCCTACATGGGAATGCTCGCCGGACTGCAGGATCCAGCCTTTATGCAGCGAAAAAAGGACGAAGAGAAGGCATTAATCGATCAAATCCGTGCCGATCCCGAACTCGCCAAATATGCAGATGCATTTCAGCAGGTCGCCGACGTGCAACAACGGCGGGCCAAACTGCGCAAGATGTCCTTCACGCTCAACACGCGGGTTTATAATCTGGCCCGGACGCTGGTCCGGATGGCGACCGAAGACCAGAAACCCAACAGTGAACGATTGCCGGAATTTCGTGACTCCAATCGCGAATCACTGATGCAGCAAGTGGGCTCGGAAGCGACCATTTACCTGGATCTGGAAAGAGTCAAACTGGCTGACTTGCTGGCACGTACCCTGGAAATCCGCGGCGGCGAATGCCCCGTATGTCACAGCATGTTAAACGGCAAGAGTCCACAAGCGCGAGCGGATGAACTCATTTCCGGCACACTGATCCATGACGTGGGCTTCCGCAAACAGCTGGTCGAGGGAGGCTCAAATTCGATTCTCACCAGCGACGATCCGCTAATCAAACTAGCCCTGGCCCTGGACCAGGAAGAACGGCGTTTGCGGGCGGCCAATGAGGAGCTGGAAGAAATGGAACAACAGGCGTATGGCCAAATCGCCGAAGTAATGTTCGCCATCTATGGCACCTCGGTATACCCCGATGCGACGTTCACGCTGCGACTGGCCTTCGGCGTCGTCAGCGGTTACGAAGAAGCCGGACAGAAGATTCCTGCATTTACCACCATGGGCGGTGCCTTTGAACACGAAGAAAATCACGACGGTGTTGATCCGTGGAAACTGCCCCAATCATGGCACGATGCACAATCATCGATCATGCTCGACACGCCCTACAACTTTGTGTGTACTGCTGACATCATTGGCGGCAATTCGGGTAGCCCGGTCGTCAATCGCGAGGGGAAGCTGGTAGGCCTGATTTTTGACGGCAATATCCAGTCGCTTACCAGTGACTATTTCTACAGCGAAAAGCAGGCGCGTGCGACCAGCGTGCATGCGGGCGCAATCAGCCATGCCCTGCGCAACATCTACGATGCCGAAGTCATCGCGGATCAGTTGGGCAAGTAAACGATTGCCCGATTGCGGCCGGCCTCTACAGCGAGACCTTGCGGCCTGACCGTACCGATTGCGTTTGCGCATGGCACAATTCCACAGCGTCACGCGCCAATCCGCCATCCAGCATCGATGAAGTTGCCTGCGCACCGCTGACAACTCTGGCTACTTCTGCCAACTCCGGCACGAAGGCATCAGCCGGATCATCGTCGCCGACCACGGGTCGTATGACCTGGCCATCGGCAGTGAGAATCTTTAGCGGCATCATTTCAGTTTCGTCGGCGAAGGCCGCAAACTCGAACTGAACCGTGGCATGTTCGAAACGCACTTCAAAGGCATGTGTAAACGGCCTGCCCTGCTGGTTGATCACGCCGCCAAAGCTGGCCACTACCAATTCATCGTCCTCGAAATCATAAATTGTCGCGCAGTACTCAACGCAGTCGCCACGCATGCGGCCGCGACTGGAAACGGCCGCCGGCATTCCGAACAGGGCACGAATGAAATGCACATCATGGACCAGCAGGTCCAGCAGGGGGCCTCCAATTTTTTCCGGGTCAAAAAACCCGTCCAGCCAGGCAGGATCGGCAACCGTGCGTTTGAACTCGCCGCCTTGCAGCTTGCCGTACTGACCTGATTCGGCCAAATCGCGAACAAATGCGAACTCGGAAAAGAAAGGCAAGGAATGTCCCACCAGCAATTGTCGACCTGCTCGGCTGGCTGCAGCCAGCATCTGATCGCATTGACCGGTGGACAACGCCATTGGTTTTTCACACAGCACGTGACGACCGGCATCCAGCGCGTCGATAGCAGGCTGGCAATGCATGTTGGGCGGCAAGCAGATGTCAATCAGATCGATTGAGTCGTCGGCAACGAGATCGGCATAGTCTTCGCAGGTCCTGATCCCGCTCAGGTCGACTTGCTGGCCTGGCGGGCCGAAATTGCCCTGGATTGAAGTCCAGTCGCCTGCGCGTTTGGCGGGATCGCGGCTGCAAATCGCAACGACCTCCACATCTTCCAGCTTTTGCCAGGCCAGCCAATGGATCCAGCCCATAAAGCCGACGCCGGCAATTCCCACTCGCACCATGCACTTCTCCGCTCAATTCTGCGATAGCAGCCGATTCCAAATCAGCCATGCCAACAGCTTACCATATCCCTTTTGGCAGAAAGTTTCTTGACGCCCTTTCATGACCTATAATGAGTTTGGTTCTCACACAGGAATTCTTGTCAGGAAAATGCCATGCCGGTGGAGATGCGATTAGCACGGATCATCATCAGCGAGATCAACGAAAACCAGGTCGTGTTTCTCAGAGAAGTCGACGGCGATCGACAGTTTCCCATCCTGATCGGGATCTTTGAGGCGACCAGCATCGATCGACGCGTCAAGGATATTCCACGCACCAGGCCATTGACTCACGACTTGCTGGTCAATGCCATCGAGCAAATGGGTGGTCAGCCCGATAGTGTCGTGATTCGCGAGTTGCGCGAACACACGTACTATGCGGATTTGCGTATCAAGTACGAAGGCGCGATTATTTCGGTGGACGCGCGTCCCTCGGATGCCATTGCTGTGGCCGTTACCTGCGATCCGCCCCTTCCCATCTTTGTCGAGGAAGAAGTGCTCGACGAGGCTCTGTCAGCCGATTAGCTGGCTGTCTGTTGATTGAAACGGTTCAAAACATCGAGTCACGACACAAAAAAACCCGGCCAATGGCCGGGCGTGTATTTCAAATTGTCAGCCGGCGATCACTCGCGAGGCCGAACAGCACCGGTTAAACCGGAATAGTCTTCGCGATCTGCGTTGTGCCACAGTGGCTGGCCCCGCTCTACGCGTTTGCGGAGCGCTTCGATTTTGGCGTCTGATCCAGCGGGAGCATCGGTGCAGTCGAATCCGTCACCGTCTCGCGGCACGAAATCCTCATCGTGTCCATATTTCAGGATGGCCTCAAAGACGTTGTTAATTTTCTGATGTTTTTCAGGCATGTCGGGAAACCTTGTCAGGGCAGGCGCGAACATACTTCGCGGTGGGACAAATATTGAGTAACAGACCAATGCCAAAAGATGATCAATTCATGATTCCAGCCACGGCGTCCCAGCCCGGCAGCATCGGTCATCCAAACTGTCGCGTTCCCCTCCTTGTCGAGGAACCTTAACAATCACGCGACGAGGATATTATTTCCGTAAGCGGATTAATGTCAAGAAAATTCCGTGATTTTGGTGAAGGATTCCACCAATAACACGTGGGGAGAACTTGTTGAACTGAGCGATTTCACCAGTGCCAGGCGGATTCAACCATCCAGTTCCCCGCCGACGAGGGGCGGGCAGCATTGAAGGTGTGTTGTCCAACCAAAGAGGCAAATTGCAAACTTGGTGTAGCCTACGGATGGCCTGTGGGATGAACAGGCAAACAAAGGCGCGCGCCTGGCTGCGCACGCCTGACAGAGAGTTCTTACTGGCCGTTCTGGCCTTCGGCAGGAGTTTCCGGGGCGCCGGATGCGTCTTCCGGGGCCGGGGTTACCATTCGATCAAGGGTGTCCTGAATTTGTTTGGCTCCCTCTTCCAAAGCGATTTTGAGCTGGTCGGCCAGCGGAATCTTCGGGCCTTCCTCAACGACCTCGTCATCACCGTCGCGATTGCGATTGCGGAAGTTGTCTTCGTCGTCCTCTTCTTCTTCTTCCTCCTCGCGTCGCACATCGGTGGCGGTCATCAGTTGTTCGATATCCTTGACTAGCTCGTCGATGAGGTCGGCCTCTGGCTCGCCATCGTCGGCGAATTGTCGCAAGCCGCCCTTTTTGTCGCGTTGCGTCCCGACCAGACCAATCCGACCTGACCATGCGTAGGCCTTAAATCGACGGCGTACCTGTTCACGTTGGTAATCGGGCAGCACCTCCGGCACCTCGTCCCTGGCGCTACCGGGACCACGTTGGCCACCGCCTTCGGCACCTTGTCCCAGACCAGCATCACGACGTTCGCGTCCGCGGTTGGCACCGCCACCGCCACTGGATTGGGCCTGAGTTCCGTCCAGGAACATGGCGGTCATCTTGATTTCGCTAATCTTGTCATCGATGTATTGTGCGTCTTCGACGGCCGCCTGGGCAACCAACTGACCGATGGAGCGAGTGACGGGCAGTAGGTCCGCCAGGTCCGGATCGTCGGAGAAGTCCAGTTGACCATAGGCCTCAACGGCGTCGGACCGCACAATCATCTTTTGTTCGTCGTCAGCAATCACGTCACGCAGGGCCTTGGCATAGCGACCGTTGTCACCGGGGATGCCGACCAGGCCGAGAATCCGGATTGCCCGACGCTTTATCCAGTAAACCAGATCATCTTGCAGTTCCGGAGGTGACGCTTCCAGAGCCAGCGTGTCCAGCATTGTGTCGCCGACGCTTCGAGCTTCGGCGTCGCTGAATGCGTTGGGACTCCTGGTTCCGCGAACGGCAGCATGTCGTTCGATTCCGGCCAGTGCAGCCACTTTCAGGTAGGCCGGCAGCGTGTCGGAACGCACCGTGTTGATCAGGTAGTTCAGCGCGTCGTTATTGGGAACTGGCAAGGTACGTGATTCACGCACGCCCTCGCGATCATTCAGCCGACCCAGTACATAGATCGCGTTGACGCGTGCCGCGGGATGATAGTTGCCTTCGGCAATCTGTTTCATGGCCGGAGCGACCAGATCGCGGACTCGTCCCCGCAGGTTGGCATTTCCCACGTCATTGACGTATAAACGGAAAAACCGCTCGCGGAATTCCCCGAGGTTGCTCAGTGATTCCGAATCGGTTTGCGCCATCATGGGAATCACAAAACCGTTAAACCATGCCTCGACATCGGAGGCCGTGGCGCTGCTGGAGCGGCCACGCAAATAGTCACTGATGCTGGATTGCGTCTCACGCAACGTGCGTACCATGTTGCGACGATTCTCACTCAGCCGGGCCATCGCCTGACGATCACTGCGGTTCACACCCTCTTCGGATGGCATCCGGTATTCCTCGGCGACTTCCATTGATTCATAGCCTTCGTCCGGCGCCTGTCCGTTTGCCTGAGGGGCAAAACTCAGCCACAGCGCGCCCACCACAGCAGCGATCCACGCGGTCCGTTGATAAATTCTCATCGATTCACCTAACATCAGAGTTTGAGAGTTGTCCAAATCAAAAGGCGTGGTGGGATGACAGCCTTTCGAGCGCCGCCCATGGCAGGATCGGCCGGGATGATCAAATCAAACCCGGTTCGGCGTTTGGAGGCAGTGTGGAAGCAGTGCGAAAGAAAAAAGTAGATACCTACAAAATACCACTGGGAGTCGCCGGCTGTCAATTTTCGGACGCACTCCCCAATGGCAAAGTTCCCCGTATTTTCCCGCTGTTTTGACGCTTTCCGATCAAGGGTGGGCATGAACAGCGGGCCCGGGCAGGCCGGTTGCGCCAGCTATTCCAGTTATCCGCCGAATTCCCCGATTCGATGCCCTCCCGCTGCTGATAAATGCTATTCGTCATTTGCCGGGGCCTCCGTATCATCAGCCGCTGTAATCCGCGGACCTCACCTCTCCCAGGCACGAAAATGTCCGAGTTATCCTTTTACCGCTGCTTGTTGTTGCTGCTAATCGCCGCTGCTTTGTGGCACACATTGATCAAGCCACCCGCAAACCGGATGCACCCGGCGGATCGCCCGGTGGCCGTTGACCAAACGATTGCAAGTCGGACTGTTCAGGATCGCGGAGAATTCAAGGGTCATCAGCCATGGCTGGCACCACGGACAGGGCAGACCGCAAAGCCACACCAAAATCAGAGACTGCCCGCCACCCAGGTATCCCCAGAGCAATTGGCGCCAAATCCAACGTCTCAATTAGCCCCAGATCCAACGTCTCAATTGGCCCCAATGCCAACGTCTGCCCCTCCATCCAGCGAATCAACAACCCGAGCCGAAACGTCGATCGTCAAGGAGATCATGGCAATCCAGCAGCAGTTGGGCGGCAGCCAGGTCAGCCAGATCCTGGGCGATGTTCGACTGCCCGGCCGAACAGACTCGCCGCTGTCCGACGATGCGATGCAGACCACGTTTTGTGACGCCATCGCGCAACTGCAGGAACAGGAAACGGCGACTTCGGCAACCACCCAGGAATTGATGGCCTTTTCGCGACAACTGCAAACCCGCCACCGGGAATTGTCGATGGCATACCGCAAATTTGCGGAAGATTTGCAGAAACGGGAACAAAAGGCTCGTCCTTTGAGGTCCGCCCGTCGGATCGCCGAGCCGATGCCGGGATCGCTCGATGGCCGGCGTTAATGTGCCGGTTTTGAGTGTTTTGACGGCGGAGACCCGACAACTCGTACAAGCGGTATGGCCGCGACGCCGCGAACCCGGGACGGCCGGAATCGAGCCATCAGCTTGGCGGCAAAATGACAGCGGCCCCGTTTTTTTTGGGGAGGTTTGACAAGTATTTCGCGAGTGCGTCAAGATATAATGTCAACAGGTGTCAGGGCCTGCGGCGTCCCGGTCACCCCCGCCGGCGCAAGCTCGTCACAACCACTTCCCGGTTGCCGGTTTACGTTTGGATTAACGCCTGCCGCTGGCTCCCGCACCAGGCGAACCATCCGGTGATTGCCACAGCGAACACCGGTCAGTATCTGGAGATACCCATGGGCGACGAAATCAAAGGTTTTGCAAAGATCCTCATCGATCGGGGAATCATCACCCGCGATATGTTTGTGGACGCCGAGCAAACCGCCAAGACGACGGCCAGTGAGGTATCCGATGCGCTGGTCAAACTCGGCTACGCCACGGATATCGAAGTCATGACGGCCGTGGCCCAGGAACACCAGCTGGAATTCAT
Source organism: Pirellulaceae bacterium (assembly GCA_051010855.1). GTDB lineage: Bacteria > Planctomycetota > Planctomycetia > Pirellulales > Pirellulaceae > CAJQPP01. The sequence goes on from JBPCVB010000823.1 coordinate 10,335, forward strand.
CGATCTGAACGACGCCGAAGTTGCCGATGAAGTTATCGAGCTGATGCCCGAGTCGGTGGCTCGCGAAAACGTGGTTCTGCCCTTTTACGATGACGGCGCTCATTTGACCGTGTTGATCAGCAATCCCAGCGATGTGGATACGATGGAGAAACTCCGCTTTATCCTCAATCGCGATATCAAGATCGCCCTCGCACCGCGATCCCATATCCTCGAGTCCATTAACCGTCTCTACGGTCAGGTCGAAGGTGAATCGGCTGACTCGATTCTGCAGGAATTCACCGACACCGCGATCGATTTCACCGAGACGGTTGAAGAGGATATGCAGGAAGGTGAAGCGGACGATGAGAGCAGCGCTCCGATCGTTCGCCTGGTCAACCTGATGATCACAGAAGCCGTCCAGCTGCGAGCCTCGGATATCCATGTCGAGCCGTTTGAGGATCGCGTCCGTATCCGCTATCGAATCGACGGCGTGTTGCACGAAAGGGACCGACTGCCCCGCCGCCAGCTGGGTGCCATCCTCTCCCGTATCAAGATTCTGGCTGATATCGACATCGCCGAACGCCGCCGGCCCCAGGATGGGCGGATCAAGGTCACCGTGGGCGAAAAGGAATTGGATCTCCGCGTTAGCATTATTCCGACCAACCACGGGCAGTCCTCGGTGATGCGACTGCTGGACAAAGACAGCATCAAGGTAGGGGTCCGCCAACTGGGCTTCTCGCAGGCGAACTTCACCGTCTTCCAGCAGCTGATCCGCCGCCCCAATGGGATCATTTTGGTGACAGGTCCCACGGGATCGGGCAAGACCACGACCCTGTACGCGGCACTCAACACGCTGAACCGGCCTGACAAAAAGATCATTACGGCTGAGGACCCGGTCGAGTACTATCTGCCCGGCATCAACCAGGTGGAGGTGAAACAAAAGATTGGCCTCGACTTTGCCCGCATTATCCGCTCGATGTTGCGACAAGCACCGAACATTATCCTTGTTGGCGAAATGCGTGATGCAGAGACCGTTTCGATGGGAATCCAGGCCAGTTTAACCGGACACCTGGTTTTTAGTACTCTGCATACGAACGATGCGCCCAGTGCTGTGACACGTATGATCGACATGGGCGTGCCCGGTTATCTGGTCGCCAGCAGTGTTGTAGCCATCCTTGCACAGCGTCTGGTAAGGACCATTTGCCCCAAGTGCCGAGCGCGTTACACGCCCCCAGAAAAGGTGCTTCGAGAGTTCAATATCACCGAAGAGCAACTCAAGGAGGCAAAATTTATGAGGGGCAAAGGCTGCAACAGTTGTCAGAAAACCGGCTACAAGGGACGCATTGCCGTCTTCGAAATGATGCTGATCGACTCCAACGTGCGAAGCCTGATATTCGATAACGCGACCACGGGTGTTCTGAGAAAATATGCCATAAGTAAGGGCATGAGCACGCTTTACCACGACGCAATCGACAAGGTACTTCAATGCTACACGACCTTTGACGAGGTCGCGCGAGTGACCAAAAAGACGGAACAAGATTAGTTCTAGGTGGCTTGGGCTCTTTGGCTGGGCCAAACCGCAGCTCCGAAAACCACCAATTTGGGGGTGTTCACAGTTCCTGGATCGAGCTTAATCTGAGTTGTACAGGTGCTTGCGACCTAAATCAGTGAGTCGCAGGCGTCCAAGGCGGGGCTGGTTACCTCGCGCACCGGACCGTGTTGAAAAGGGCATCTCCGACCGGATTTTTTTGCGGGCCACCCGGTCCTGCCAATAATTGCCGCGGACTTATCACCGCCATTTTCTACTTCGTTCTGTTCCACCTCTTCCAATTAGTTCCGCTGATTAATCGCGTGGATCATTCGTCCCGTTCGGACTTGTACCCAATTCGAGAACGCTAAATGGCATCCGTCCTGATCGACAAATTGCTGGAAGCCTGCGTCAAGCAGGGTGCCAGCGACATTCATATCACTGTGGGCCAGCCACCGGTTTTTCGCTTGCACGGTCGAATGCGCAAGCTGGAAACCAAGACCCTGAACTCCGAGGACACAGTTTCCCTGATGAAGAGTATCGCGCCGGAACGATGCCAGCGCGAGCTGCAGGAGATGGGAACATCTGACTTTGGTTTCGCCTTTGGCGACGCCGCCAGATTTCGCGTGTCCATTTTCAAGCAGCGTGGCAACATCGCCATGGTGCTGCGGCAGATTCCCAACGAGATGCTCACCCCGGAGCAACTGGGGCTGCCCGACGTGCTCACCAAACTGGTAATGCGTCCACGCGGATTGATTCTTGTTACCGGTCCGACAGGATCGGGCAAGAGTACGTCACTGGCGAGTCTGGTGAACTATATCAATGAGCGGGTTGATCACCACATCATCACGATCGAGGACCCGATCGAGTTCTTCCACTATCACAAACGCTCGACAGTCAACCAGCGTGAGATCGGCGTTGACGTACCCAGTTTTGCCGAAGCCATTCGTCGCGCCTTGCGTCAGGATCCAGATGTGATTCTGGTCGGCGAGATGCGTGACCTGGAAACGATCGAGGCAGCCATTACGGCGGCCGAAACCGGCCACATTGTGTTCGCCACGCTGCATACCAACAGTGCCCAGGGCACTGTCAACCGGATCATTGATGCCTTCCCCGGCAACTTGCAGGACCAGATTCGTACCCAGTTATCAACGACATTGATTGGCGTGCTGGCCCAGACGCTGTTGCCGCGAATTGGTGGTGGCCGGGTCGCGGCCTTCGAGACCCTGGTGGTGACACCGGCGGTCGGCAACCTGATCCGTGAGAACAAGACATTTCGTATCAATTCGGCCATTCAGACCGGTGCCAAGTTCGGCATGCAGTTGCTGGACGACAACCTGTTTGATTTGTGGATTGGCGAGAAAGTGGAAATGGAAGACGTGCTGGCCAAGGCCCACGATCCGGATTCACTGGCCCGCCGCATAGCGACCGCTCGCCGCCAGATGCTGGATCTTGAAGATCCGATGGCGCCCGACGCGGATGCCGATGAAGAACGCGAAGAACCTTAATACCAGTTTCCAGTCCCCTCATCACTTGCCCCACGACTGAAAAGCAACTTTTAATTCGAGGCATTTTCACATGGCAATTAGACGTATCGGACAGATTCTGGTCGACATGGGTTTCATTACCGATGAACAGCTGGAGCTGCTGCTGGAGGAACAGTCCCAGCACCCAGGTCAGAAACTCGGACGCATTGCCGAGGACATGGGCCTGATTACGGACGACCAGCTGATTCAGGCACTGGGCGAGCAATTCGGTTTGCAAACGATCGACATCGAGGGCTTCACCCCGCCGGACGACGCCCGCGAACCGATCACCGACGCCATGGCCCAGCTGTATCGTGTGATTCCATTGCAGTTGAATGAAGGGATTCTCACGCTGGCCACCTGCGACCCGCAAAACCTGTCAATGGAAGATGAGTTGCGGAGGTTCATAGGCTATGACATTCGTTTGCTGGTCGCCACCGAAAACCAGATCCTCAAGGCGATTGACAAGTTTTTCAACGAGGACACCGAGAGCATCGAGAGCATCATTCGCGAGTTGCAGGATGATGATGACCTGGCACAGGCCGCTTCGCGACTGGCCGGTGATGGACCGATCAACCTCGGCGACGTGACCGAACTGGTGGAAAGTGCTCCGGTTCGCAAGTTGCTGAATATGGTGTTGCTGCTGGCCATCAAGGACCACGCCAGTGACATTCACTTTGAACCGTTTGAGGACGAGTTCCGCATTCGCATCAAGGCCGACGGGGTGTTGTATGAAATGGTGCCGCCGCCACGTCATCTGGCGTTTGCCATTACGACCCGTGTCAAGGTGATGGCCAATCTGGATATTGCCGAACGCCGCCTGCCACAGGACGGACGTATCGAATTGACCGTCGGTGGCCACCCGATCGACTTGCGGGTCAGCGTGCTGCCTACGATGTTCGGCGAGAGTGTGGTCATGCGGGTACTCGATCGCAGCGTCGTGTCGCTGGACCTGAACAACGTCGGCATGAATGACTTTACGATCGACGAATTCCGCGAAGTCATGACCAAGCCCAACGGCATTATCCTGGTCACCGGGCCTACCGGCTCAGGCAAGACCACCACGCTGTATTCGGCCCTTTCGGAACTAAATGCCATTGAGGACAAGCTGATCACTACCGAAGACCCAGTGGAATACGACATCGACGGGATCATACAGATTCCCATCGATGCCGATATTCAGGTCACCTTTGCTTCCTGCCTGCGGGCGATCTTGCGTCAGGACCCGGACAAGATTCTGGTCGGCGAAATTCGCGATATCGAAACGGCGGAAATTGCAGTGCAGGCTTCGCTGACCGGCCACACCGTGTTCAGCACCCTGCATACCAACGATGCGCCGAGCACCGTGACGCGATTGCGGGACATGGGTATTCCGCCGTTCCTGATCCCCGCTACTGTCGAAGCCATTCTGGCCCAGCGACTAGTGCGGCGAATTTGCATGGAATGCCGCCAGGAGGTCGAACCCACGGACGAAATGTTGACGGAGCTGAGGCTTGAGCCCAGTGAGGTCGAGGGCAAGACGTTCTACCGCGGACAGGGCTGCAATAGCTGTAACAACACCGGATACAAGGGTCGCGTCGGTCTGTTCGAGTTGATGATCATTGACGACGAACTGCGTGACCTGATCATGGACAACGCCACCACAGACGCGTTACGCAACGCGGCTGAACGCAAAGGTATGGTGCTGCTGCGTGATGCCGGACTGCTATTCATATTTGAAGGCCTGACGACTGCCGAGGAAGTGATCCGTGAGACTATTCTTGAGGCGTAGCCGACCAGGTCAGGCCCCCTGGACACCGAATTCAAATCATCCAACTCAACATCGAACTCAATCATCGAACGATAACTCATCGAACCATCTTTAATCGTTGTTAGGAATTCCCGATGCCAACTTTTCAATTCGAGGCGATGGACCCGCAGGGTCAGGAGATTCGCGACGTCATCGATGCCCAGACGCAGGATGAAGCCC